>JAFUKB010000021.1 GCA_017467895.1 Clostridia bacterium | reverse complement strand
GTGAAGTTATTGTGTGAGACATTTCATATCGAAATTCCAAATGAGTATAGATAACTGCAAATAACAGTTTGTAGGGGAGTTCTGATACTCCCCTATAAAAATGGCTATTTATCAACTGTTTGTTGTGACATAGCCTTAAAAAATAATAAACCAACCTATTTTTTGTCAAAATTAGACAAACAAAATTTGATAGATAATGCCCTGTTGGAAATTCCAAAAATTATTTTAGCAGAGCATAAACATGCATTTGAGGTGTTAGCAAAATGATTAAATATGATAAAGAAAAAGTTTTGCTAATTCACAAATTGGTTATTCAATCAACGGGTGGAAGCATGGGCGTAAGAGATTTTGGCTTATTAGATTCTGCGTTAGAGTCGGTTTTTCAAACTTTTGATTGTGTTGAACTATATCCAACAAAAGAAGAAAAGGGTGCAAGGCTCGGATATAATTTGGTTACAAATCATGCATTTGTGGACGGTAATAAACGAGTTGGTTTGCTGGTTATGTTATCGTTTTTGGCAATTAATGGCATTCATGTAAAATACTCTGATGATGAGTTAATTAAACTTGGAATTACGCTTGCGTCTGGCAAATTGAAATATGAGGGCGTGCTTGAATGGATTAATAATCATAAGATTAATTACTGCCATGAAGCAGATAGGGAAGCATGAAAATTTTTATAAAAACAGTATAATGGTCTTAACAAGAACAATATGGTTATAAGAAAATAAGCAATTAATTAAAAATTATTTTAATTTGTTATTAATTGCATGATAAACTAATACATAAAGAAGATAAATTGATTTAAAAGGAGAAAGTTATGCCAGTTGGTCCATCACATGGTTCAAGGTCGGGTGGGTCTAGCAGTAGATCAAGCGGTTCAAGGTCGAGCGGATCAAGTAGCAGTTCGGGAAGTTATAGGAGCCGTAGTCGCTCTAGCCGTCACACAACGGTTTATGTTGGTGGTGGTTATTATGGTGGCGGGCGGTCTTGCACTCCTAAAGAAAAAAAGATTATTGCTTTAGTCTGGGGGATTATTTTTGCGTCTGTAATTTTGATTATTGCAGCCTCATTATTTTTTGATAATGTTGGACCTATGAATCTAATAAAACAAGACGCTGGAGAATATGCTCAAATTATTGAACGCGCACAAAACCAAGAAGAAGGTTATTATATTGTGGAAATAACCAATATTAAACAAAATGGTGGCGGTCATGTTGGTTATGATATTTATTATAACTTGTCGGGCAGTCATGATTCTTATTTTACCGCATACAATTACTTAAAGAGAAACGGCATTGTTTACTTTTATTTTGAATATAGTTTTGTTGATAGTGAGTGGGGCAGAATATATGGCGAGTCTTATGCTAGTTATTCAGAAAACGCTGTTACTGGGCTTACCGAAATGACGCTCGCATATACCAAGGCATATGATAATGATGGAAGTTGGGATGTAATAGATGTAAATTATTCTTTAGGTAAAAATATTGAATATCTATCTTACAAAGATAGCGTAACAATTGGAGTAATACTGTTTATTATTGCTCTCGGTCTTGATTCGTTGTTCATTTATATGATTGTTAGGGTCGTTAAGAATAAAAAAATATTTGGCAAAATAGCAACCAATGCTACGCAAACAAAAACTATACAGCCAACAAATAAACAAAAGGTTTGTGCATATTGTGGCTCGATTGTAGATAAAGATGCGAGGCGTTGTAGTTCTTGTGGGGCTAAAATGTTTAAAAGTAAAGAATGATGAGTTGTTTAAATAAAAAATTAACTTTGTTTATTTTATTTATGAATTTAAAAAAAACAGCATATGTGCTGTTTTTTTGTTTGCTAATACAAAAATATTTTTACGCAAAGATCATTTGCTTATATTATAAAGGGCGTTTAAATAAGATTCGGCTTTTTCAAGATATATTTCGTTTAGGTTGACAATATAATTTAAGCATCTGCGTTGCAATGGGCTTAATGGTTGATTGCTTTTGGCTTGAATAAATGGCTTTTGTGGGGCAGGGTCATTTTGCAATAACTCTTCTATTGGAACATTATAAAACACTGACAATGATTTTAATGTGGTTACATCAGGAATAGTCTTGCCTTTTTCCCATTTGCTTATTGCTGATTGACCTATATTTAATTCTTTTGCCAACTCGCTTTGTGTTAGGCTTTTGCTTATGCGTAATTGCTTTAATTTGTTCATTTGCATACCCTCGCTTACAGTTTTATACAAAATATGAAATTATTTCAACATATTTCAACAAAATACGACAAATTATTCTCAAATATGCTTGACATTCATATTTTTAAAAGACTAAAATATTCCCAACAAGAATTAATTATGGTATTTTTTTCAATATGTTATGGGTAGAAAATAATAAAATTATTCTAAGCATTTAAAAATTTTTTATGAATATGGGGTAAGCATGACATTTAAGGATTTAAGAAGGGGTAAAAAAGTTGGACAAAAGCAGATTTCTAACGAACTGCATTGCCATCAATCATTAATAAGCAAATGGGAAAATGGAATTTGTCAACCAAGCATTGGTATTTTGCCAAAGATTGCAAAAATACTTAATTGTTCGGTAGAAGAAGTTGTGTTATCTTTTTGTGAAAAAGAAAAGAAAATGGCTCAAGAGGCTTAGTTGTTAATAGAAATTGTTATTTTAAGGGCATTTTATGTCCTTTTTTCATGTTTTTTTTAATCAATGTTTAAATAAAAACAATCTATATAATTTAATTTATATGAAAAATTCCACATGTTTCCACATTGGCGAACTATTTTGATTGAAATAGGCAAAAAATATGAAACAATTTAATATTTTTTTGTCATAAAAATTGACAACCATGTCAAAAAAGATAGAAAATTATGTCATGAATAAACAAGCAGAAGTTCAAAAAGAACAAGAAATTGATGTTGATGAGTTGGCTAAGGTTAGGCTTCCTAAAGACGCAAATGAGTTGGTTGTTTTAACAAGGGCAAAAGATTTGGTTAAATATGTTATTATTGCAACAAACAAGTCGCCAAAGCATTTTAGATTTACCTTGGTTAGCAAAATGCAAAACTTGGCTTTTGAAGTGGTTGATAATTTATACAGGGCAAACGATGTTGCAATAAAAAAAGGTGACGCAGTTAGAATAACAAGAAGAGAAGAGTATCAGCGCAGAGCAATTACTGGACTTAAAATGTTAATGTATGTTTCTATGCTTGCCAATGAAATTGAATGTATTTTGCCAAAACAGCACGAACAAATTTGCAAAAAAGGTGCAGAGGTTGTTACTTTAATTGTCAACTGGATTTCAAGTGACAAAAGAAGATTTGGATAAAAAATTGCATAATATACTTTTTAGAATTAACAAAACATTTAAACAAACCATATACTTTTATGGACATAAAGGTATATGGATTATTTTTTAATTAATGGCGGAAAAAAGTTGTTTGGGAGTGTCGCCGTCGACAGTGCTAAAAATGCTCTTCTTCCCATACTCGCTGGTTGTTTGCTCTCTGAGGGCATTGTTACAATCAAAAATGTTACATATTATGAAGACATAAACAGCATGTTGGAAATTTTGCAACTGCTTGGAATAAAAATTCAAAAGCATGAAAATGTTCTTGTTTTAGACTGTCGTTATATAGATAAATATATTATTCCCCTTGAGTTAACAAACAAGTTAAGGGCATCGGTTTTTTGTTTGGGGCCACTGCTGGGCAGGCTTGGCAAAGCAAGGCTTGCATATCCCGGAGGTTGTGCGATTGGTTCAAGGCCTATTGATTTGCATATATCAGGACTTGCAAAACTTGGAGTGCATGTTATAGACAGGCATGGTTACATAACAGCGTATAAAGGCAACATGAAGGCAGGTAAGGTATGTTTGCCGTTTCCTAGTGTTGGAGCAACTGAAAACTTGATTATGGCATCGGTGTTAAACTTGGGCAGGACGCAAATTATTGGTGGAGCAAAAGAGCCCGAAGTGGTTGACCTTTGCAACTTTTTGAATGCACTGGGTGCAAAAATTTATGGTGCGGGAAGTGACCACATTATTATCGATGGGGTTCCTTCGCTTGCAGGTGGAGAGTACACTGTTATGCCGGATAGAATTATTGCAGGCACATATTTAATGTTGCCACTTTTGTGTGGTGGTGAAGTTGAGGTTATCAATGCAAATGGTGAACATATTTCACCATTGGTTGAATTGCTTAAAAATAATTCTTGCAATATAAGAGTTAAAAGTGATAGAATTATTGTAACGGCAAAAAGAAGGGCAAAATGTTTTGGCAAGATTGAAACATTGCCATATCCACATTTTCCAACCGATTTGCAACAACCGCTTTCTTGTGTGGCTTGCGTTGCAAAAGGCACTACCATAATAACCGAAAATTTGTTTGAAAGCAGATTTAAGCATGTGCCAGAACTTGTTAAAATGGGCGCAAAAATTAACATATGTGATTCAAGCATAATTATTGATGGTGTAAAGGAATTGTTTGGTGCTGAGGTTGTGGCACCTGACCTTAGAGGTGGTGCTGCACTGGTTATGGCTGGGCTTGTGGCAAATGGATATACCACAGTTAAAAATGTAAACTTAATTGACCGTGGCTATTTTGCTTTAGAACAAAAACTAAGCATGCTTGGTGCCGACATTAAGAGGCTAAAGGAGTAAAATTTTGAAATACAAAAGATTATTAATTATCTCTGGCAGTATTTTGGCTTTTGTGGCGCTATGCGTTACATTATGTTTTACTCTTTTTAGAACACATAGCATAGTTTTAAATTTTCATAATGAAACAACAATATTTGCAGATGAAGCAAATCATTTAGAGATTGTTAATTCTGCAAAAATAGATACACGAATGCCAATTTTTTCTTTAAACAAAACAAATATTAGAAATGCTTTAGAAAAGAACAACCCTTATTTAAAAGTCATTAATATTGAAACGGCTTTTCCAAATAAGTTAATTGTGCATTGTGCCGAGCGAGAAGAACTTTTTTGCATAGATGCAGGCAATGAACTTTATTACATTTGTGATGAAGATTTAAAAATATTAAACATAACGAGAACCGTTGGCTTTTTGCAAGGCAACGCGCTTGCTATTGAAGGCATCACTGTGTTAAATACGGGTGCTTCTACTGGTGATGAAGTTGATTTATATCAAGGTGAAAATGTGTTAAAAGTGCTTTCAAACGCTTTTGCGCACAGTAATAAAAATGCCTCAGACATAAAAGGCATGTTTAAAAGTTTGTCGCTAGTATATGAGTACAATTTTTACACATGCAAAATGTCTCCAACTTTTGTGCTTACAACTTATGATGATTTTAAAATAAACATACGAAACGCTGAAAGTTTTTTGGCAACAAAACTTAATTTAATGTTGGCGATTGTGCCTCAAAAACCAGAATATTATTCAACGCATTCGCTTGTTATTGACATTAACCCGGGCAACATTAATGAACAATATATTGCCTTTGAACAAAATTCTTAAAAATGAGGCCTTTAATGCAAGTTTGTGCTTGCATTTTTTTTTGCCTTGTGGTATTATAGGCAGGTCATTGGACAAATTAACACCCGAAGAGCAAATTTATGTGGCGGTTGCCTTGGCAAATTTATTGCATGCCACGGTTGCCCATAGAGCATTAAAGCCTCGGGGAAGACTAAAAACAAGGAGGATAAAAATTTATGTCAGTTATTTCAATGAAACAACTTCTAGAAGCCGGCGTTCATTTTGGTCACCAAACAAGAAAATGGAACCCAAAAATGGCAAAATATATTTTTACGGCTCGTAATGATATCCATATCATTAACTTAGAAGAAACATCAGTTCTTGTTGACAAAGCATATTCTTTTGTTAGAGATGCTGTTGCAGCAGGCAAATCAGTTCTTTTTGTAGGAACAAAAAAACAAGCACAAGAGGCTATTAAAGAAGAAGCAGAGCGTTGCGGAATGTTTTATGCTAACAACCGTTGGTTAGGTGGTTGCCTTACAAACTTTAAAACAATCCGTAAAAGAATTGACCGCTTAAACAAACTCACTCAAATGGAAAAAGTTGGCGAGTTTAACCTTCTTCCTAAAAAAGAAGTTGCCATTTTAAAACATGAAATGGAAAAACTTGAAGCAAACCTTGGTGGCATTAAAGAAATGCGTGAACTTCCAGGCGTTATCTTCTTGGTAGACTCTTCTAAAGAACACATTTGTGTTAAAGAAGCAAAAAATCTTCATATTCCAACAGTTGGCTTAATCGACACTAACTGTGACCCAGACGGCATTGACTATGTTATTCCTGGCAATGACGATGCAATTCGTTCGGTTAAACTTGTTGCAAGTGCTATTGCAGACGCTGTTATTGAAGCCCGCGAAGGCGTTTCACTCAACAAAGAGGTTGTAGAGGAAGAAGAAATTGACCTTAAAGCAGTATTGGCAGAAGTTAAACCTATGGCAAAAGAAGCCGAAGACGGCGAAAAAAAGAAAAAAGCAGTAAAAAAAGTTAAAAAAGAAGAAGTTAAAACTGAAGAAGTAAAAGCAGAAGAAGCAACTGCAGAAGTAGCAGAAGAAAAACCTGCTAAAAAAACAAGAGCAAAAAAAGAAACTGCTAAAGCAGAAGACGAAGCAAAAGGAGAATAATAGCATATGTTTACCGCTCAAGATGTTGTAAAACTTAGACAAGCAACTGGCGTTGGCATGATGGATTGCAAAAAAGCATTAACCGAAACAAACGGCGATTTTGATAAAGCCGTTGTATATCTTCGCGAAAAAGGCATGGCTGCCGCTGCTAAAAAAGCAGATAGAATTGCTGCAGAGGGCACTGTTGTGTCATATATTCACGGTGGTGGCAAAATTGGCGTACTTTTGGAAGTAAACTGCGAAACAGACTTTGTTGCTCGCGCTGATAATTTCCAACTTTTGTGCAAAGATATTGCAATGCAAATTGCTGCATCTAATCCAAAATACATCCGCAGAGAAGAAGTTCCTGCAGAAGTTATTGAAAGTGAAAAAGCAATCGCTCTTCAACAAGCACTTAACGAAGGCAAAAAACCAGAATTTGCTGATAGAATTGTTAATGGCAGACTTGAAAAATACTTTAAAGAAGTCTGCTTAATGGAACAAGAATTCGTTAAAGACCCTTCAAAAGATATTACTGCTGTTATTAATGATGCAGTTCTTTCAATCGGAGAAAAAATTACTATTCGTCGCTTTGTTCGTTATGAAATGGGCGAAGGTCTTGAAAAGCGTCAAGACAACTTGGCTGAAGAAGTTGCAAAAATGATGAATAAATAATTTATATTATCGGAAGTTTTGTCTGCAAGCGCCGACAGGCATTTGCAAGCAAAACTGATGGTTATTCAAACTGTGATGCCACGATTTATCGTGGTAGTTGCGTTTGGCAACTTAAACTTTAACTTGCTAAAATTTTAACATCACATAGTTTATATTTTGTATTATTAAAAAAGAAAGGCAAATGTGCCTTGCTTTTTTTGTGCAAAATAAATGATTGCAT
>JAFUKB010000020.1 GCA_017467895.1 Clostridia bacterium | reverse complement strand
GATGTTAAAATTTAAGCAAGTTAAATTTTAAGTTGCCAAACGCAACTACCACGATAAATCGTGGCATCACAGTTTGAATAACCATCAGTTTTGCTTGCAAATGCCTGTCGGCGCTTGCAGACAAAACTTCCGATAATATAAACTATCGGAAGTAAAATTTTGTTTGCACAAAATTTTTGAGTTGCTGTCACAACTCGCTCACTTTGCTCGCACTTCCGAGTTTAAATAACCATCAGTTTTGCTTGAATATATGCTCCACATGCATTCAGACAAAACTTCCGATAATATCAATTATGCTAAAACAAATTCAATTTTACGCTCAGTCATGTTAGCAACTATTGCCTTTACTTTTACTTTATCTCCAAGAGAGTAGCAATGTGCTTGACCTTTTAATTTATATGACTTTTCATAGTATAAATATGAATCTTCTGGCAAACTTTCTACTTTAACTAAGCCCTCAACAGTGTTGTCTAGTTCTACATAAAAACCATAAGACTGCACGCCAGAAATTATGCCATCAAACTCTTCCATTAAATGGTCTTTCATGTAATAAGTTTTATATAAATCGTCAACATCACGCTCTGCCTCAACCGCATTTTTTTCACGCTCGCTTGAACGGAAAGAGGCGTCGGCAACAAAATCCCTTAATTCTTCAATTCTTGCCTTTGTTATTGGGCTTTTCAAGTCTTCTTTTATAATTCTATGGATACACAAATCTGGATATCGCCTAATTGGGCTTGTAAAATGGCAATAATAATCTAAAGCCAAACCAAAATGCCCCAAGCACTCTTCGCTGTAGCGTGCTTTTTGAAGCGAGCGCAAAAGTACTTTGTTACATGTTTGTTCAAAATCTTTGCCTTCTAAGGTTTTTAACAAATCTTGCACAAATGCTGGCTCAATTTCATTTTCAAGTTCAGGCGTTGCAATTCCAAGGCTATTTAAAAAGTAAATAAATGATGAGATTTTATCTTGCGTTGGTTTTTCATGCACACGATAAACAAATGGGAATTTTCTTTTTGCATAATGTTTTGCAACCGTTTCGTTCGCAAGCACCATAAAGTTTTCAATTAAAATATGAGCATCATTACGCTCTCGAGGTTTTAACACTCGCACCTTTTCGTTTTCGTCTAGTTCAAAATGACATTCTGGAATATCTAAATCAAGCATGCCATTATCTTTTTTTACTTGACTTAAAATATGCGAAAGTTCATTCATTAACAAGATTGATTCTTTAAAATCAACAAACTTTTCACATGCTTCAGGCTTGCCTTCAATAACTTCAAACACCTCATCGTAAGTAAAGCGCTTTTTGCTGTTTATAACGCTTTCTGCTATTTTATAGTTTTCAACTTCTCCTTTTGGGGTAACCTCCATAATGCAAGAGAGAGTAAGTCTATCAACACCCTCGTTAAGTGAACATATGCCGTTAGAAAGTGCCTTTGGAAGCATTGGCAAAACAAGATTAGGAAAATATGAACTTGTGCCACGCAAATATGCTTCTTCATCTAAGTGTGTGTTATATTTTACATAATGTCCAACATCAGCGATATGAACACCAAGCAAATAGTTTTTACCTTTTTTGCTTATTGAAACAGCATCATCAAAATCACGCGCGTCGGCACCATCAATGGTAAAAGCAAGTTCATCACGCAAGTCTAGCCTTCCTTCAACCTCTTTTGCGCTTACCTCTTGAGGAATTTTGTTGGCTTGAGCCACAACCTCGTCAGGAAACTCTTCATATAACTTATGAGCCCTAATTAAAGCCAGTTCTAATGTTTTAAAGTTATTTTCATCGCCTAAAATTTCAATAACTTCGCCTTTTAGTTTTTCGCCACCATCTAAAAAAGTAACTTTAACAACAACCTTTTGCCCACTAACGGCACCCATTGACTTTTTTGCCTCAACAAAAATTTGCCTATTAAATTTGCTATTATCAGGCGTAACCATTCCGTCACCACGCTTCATTTTTGAATATGTGCCAACCAAGGTTGTATTATTGCGTTCTAACACTTCAACAACTTGCGCTTCTTGGCTGAGTTCTGTTTTGCCTAGTGGGAATATTAAAACAGTGTCGCCATTATAGGCGCCACCGAGTTTGTTTGGAGGAATAAAAAAGTCAGGAACAAGCGGGTCTCCAACATCTACAAATGCGTAGCCGTTGCGATTACCAATAAGTTTGCCTTTAATACATTTTGACTTATCTACTATTGGCGTTGACTTTTTTTCTAATTTTCTAGTTTTTGTTTTTATATTTTTTTTAATATTTTTTTGCATTTTTTACCTTAATTTACGCTGGCATAATAATCCAGGTTACAAAATATAACAATGTGCAAAAAGCAATAATACACGAAAGAATAATTGTTGCTTTTTTAAGTTTGCCATCACGGCTTTCGCCTTTATTTTGGGAATAATAACTTTCTTGCCCTGTAACGGCTGTTGCACCGTTTTCATCAGCGCTTGACTGCATAAGGGTTGAAATAATTAAACCCACAGCACAAGCCAAAACAATGCCTATGCACACCCCACGAACAACAGGAAAAACGGTTGTAACAAAATCACTTGATGCAAGCAATAATTTTATCATAAATTTAATCTCCTTTTAAACATGCGCGCAAACAAAAATTGTAAGCAAAATAAAAATAATTGTCATAATAAATTGCAAAATTTTAAAAACTGGTTTTTTAGGATTAACATGCGTTTTTACAACTTGAATTATACACAAGATATCAATTAACAGCAAAACACCAATAATTAAAACTTTTACAAAAGTATCCAATCCATTAATGAATGTGATTATATTATTAAAAAAAACCTTCATTTGCCACCTTTTACTCTTTACATTGTACATTTTTAACCTATAAACTGTCAAGAGTTAAAGGCAAAAAACTGTTATTAGATATCTATCTTATTGCATTGAAACATATTTAATACAAAAACAGCATTCATAAAAATGAATACTGTTTTAATTTTAATTATTTAATATCAATGCTTTCATTTGAATAATCGTTAACTTCTTTTTTTGCTTCAACACTGCCATATAGTTTTATTATATCATTCACGATAACCTCTGAAATTCTTTCATGGGCAATAAGCACATTTCGCAAATCACGCAAGTTGCGAATATAATGAACCTTGCTTCTGCCAGATGCAATATTTTGAGCAACATTTGCGTTATAATTTTCAATATATTGGTGCAAGCATTTTGCTTGAAGGCGTTTTAATGTTTTTTCGGTTGGAACAATTAATGGAGTTTGGCATTGAAATAATGGGAACTCTTCATATCTGTCAGTTGGCTTATAAGAAACGCCACCTTCAACAAGCCAAACATTGCTTTTTTGCCACATTGCCATCAAACGACGAAGTTTTAATATGCTGTAACTGATTTCTTGTTTTGATTTGCCTTGTGCCTTACTGTTATTTTTAACTTGATAAAACAAATCTCTATAATCTAATTCAAATAATTTCTGAAGAGTTGGATAACTTGCAAGCATCATTGACCTAAAGCCTATCTTTTTAATAATTTGTTCATAGTTTTCCCAAATTATATCCATTTCTTCATTATATACACTTCTCATAATTTAACCTCTTTTTAAAAAGTATACTTTATGATATTCTCATTGTCAATAGTAAAAAAAACAAATTGGTGTGTAAGCCAATTTGTCTTTTGTTTAAAAATGCAAGAACAACGCTAAGGTTATGAGCATTTTCTTTTTCATTACATTTCTTCTATTGCATCTACACAAATAAGTTTAAATAGATTTTTTAATGTTGTCTTTATAATATTAAGCAAATAAATTTTTGCATGCATATCTTGCATGTCATCAGAAATAACCTTTTGAGTTGAATAAAACTTGTTAAACAGTTTACACAAATCAAGAGCATATTTACATAGAATACTTGGTTCACATTGTTCTAAAGCCAAAGACAACTTTTCTTTATAATTATTAATTGCAACAGCCAAAGCATACACTTCGGTGCCTGTCAAGCATGAAAGATCTACTTTGTCCATATCAATTTTTCCAGCCTTACGAAGAATGCTAGATATTCTTGCATAACAATATTGCATATAAGCAGAAGTATCGCCGTCAAAACTAAAACAGTTTTCAATGTCAAACACAGAGTCTTTAATGCGTTCATTTTTTAGTGCGTTATATTTTAATGCACTCATGGCAATTTTACTTGCAACACTTTCTTTGGTTTCAATGGCAAACTGCCTGTTTTCAACTATTTTATAAACTTTATTAAAAGAATGCTCCATCAAATCACGAAGAACTGCCTGCTTGCCCTTACGCGAAGCAATTTTTCCACTTGGAAGAGAAAACATTCCATAATATACATGTTTTAAATCTTTACTAAATTCATAACCCAAAAGTTCCAACACTTTAAAGAATTGTTCAAAATGCAATTTTTGTTGAACTGCGGTTACATACATCATTTTATTAAACTTATAATGATTATATCTATCAATAGCAGCCGCAATATCTCTTGTAGCATAAAGTGAAGTACCATCAGACTTTTGAATAAGGCAAACGCCTAAATTAAATTCACTCAAATCAACAACTTTTGCTCCATTTGATTCGCTTAATAAGTGCTTTTGCTCTAGAATATCAACAACTCTTGGTAATTCTTGAGTGTAAGCGCTTTCGCCTTTCCATGAATCAAAATGCACATCAAGTTTATTTAAAAGTTCCTCTGCTTCTAATTTTGAAATATCAATAAACTTTTGATAAATTGGATAAATTTGAGGGTCTTTTTCTTCAATCTTTTTAAAATAATAGCGAGCCTGCTCTTCATAACTTTCATCATCTTCTGCACGCTTACAAAACTCAACATAAAGTTCTTGAAGATAATCGACTCCCCTAGCATTTAATTCTTCTTCATTTCCCCATGTTAAATAAGCATAAACCATTTTGCCAAACGGGGTGCCATAATCACCAATATAATTTATTCGAACAACATTATAGCCTTTTGCTTCACACATACGGGCTATACTTTCACCAATAATTGTGGTTGACAAATGCCCAATATGCATATATTTTGCCAAGTTGACAGAACTGTAATCAAAGCAAACTGTTTGACCAGCATATTGATTATCAAAATAAAAATCGTGTACTTTTGCCTCTTTTAAAACAGACTCAATCACATATTGTTTATTTAAGTAAAAATTAAGATATCCATTAACAATTTGCGTTTTTTCTATTACATTATTTGGCAAAATTGAGTTTTGAATATCTTCTGCCACTGCCACTGGAGATTTGCGCAAAATTTTTGCAAATGGAAAACACGGAATACAATAATCACCAAAATTTGAATCTTGCACGGTTGTAATCATATCTTCAAAATTGACACCTTCAATTTTTAAGCCAATATTTTGCGCTATTTGTTGTTTAAAGTTCATAAATTCTCCGTTATTTTAATAAGGGCGTTGTTCATTGCTTAAAAAAGCATAAGCAACAGCGTTAGGCCCAACATGGGCACCAATTATTGGCCCCATAATTCTAATTTCAGGCTTTACACCATATTTTTCAAAAAGCATGTTAGCCAATTTTTCTGCAAGAGGCAAATTGTCTGTGTGAACGATTTGTATATTAAAATATTTGTTACGAGAAAATTTGCCAAACTCGTCAACAATGGTTTTTAATGCCTTATTTGTTCCATTTTCTTTTTTAGTAATTTCTAATTTTCCTTCGCGAGTAAACTGAATAATTGGTTTTATATTTAGAATCGTTCCGATAAATGCTTTAGGGCCACTAATTCTTCCACCGCGTTTTAAATACATTAGGTCGCCCGTTATTATAAAGTGTTGCATATGCAATTTTTCACGCTCTATAATGTCATATACCTCTTGATTTGTTTTGCCCTCATCTCTTAATTTACATGCAAGACGAACAAGCATTCCCTCGCCTATGGTTGTGCTTTTGCATTCAAGCGCCAAATAGTTTATATCTGGGTATTTTTCTTTAACAATTTCTATTGCTTTTCGAGCATTGTCTATTGTTGGGCTAAGGCCATTGCTTTGAGCAATATGCAATACATTTTTAATGCCTTTTTGTGCCATCGATTCAAACAAATCTATATGTGATTGCAAGTTTAATATTGTGGTCTTTGCGATTGCACCTTTACGCAATTTGTTATAATATGCAACATAATCGTCGTAGCACTTAAAATCATCAATGTATTCTTGCAAATCACCATTAATTTCTAATGCAAAACTCAACTTGCCAACATGTATGTCGAGTGCGTTTATTTCATCGGCATAGAGGTCACAAGTTGAATCAGTTGATATATCAAATAATTTCATATGTAAACTCCTAATTAAGAATTATAATAAGTTTGTTTATTTTTTTCAAGCATTTTAAATTATAAAAGCCATAATAAATAAAAGTTAAACTATTTAAAATACTAAAAGAAATATATTATTATTTTCTTGAACTCTATCTTAACTTTTTAACATATGAAATCAAAAAATTATTTTTGTAAAATTAATTTATCAACAAGTTGTCTAACAAGTGCACCGTTTGCCTTTCCTTGTGTGCATTTCATAACATGACCTATAATAAATCCCATGGCTTTAGGGTCAGATTTTGCATCTTCAACTGCTTTAGGGTTGTCTGAGATAAATTTAACCAATATTTCTTCAATCTGTTGTGCTGTTATGTTGGCAATCATATTATGTTCTTTTGCCAATTCTTCTGGCATTTTTTCTGAACTTTGGCAAAGTTCCAAAAGTTCTAGTCCCAACGCTTTTGTTACTTTTTTATCCTCAACCATTTGAATTATTTGCACTAAGCGTTTTTCATCAATAGGGAAAACAAACTCCTCTTGGTCTTTAACCAAACGCAAAAGGTCAGTTAAAATCCAGTTGCTTATTTTTTTAGGCAGGTTCAAAAGTGCAACGCAATTTTCAAAATAGTCAGAAACATATTTGCTTGTGGTGAGTTGTTTTGCGTCTTGTGCAGTTAGACCATACTCTTCAATATATTTTGCGCGTCTTTGTGCTGGAAGTTGTGGCATTTCATCTTTAATCTTTTTCACATCGCCATCGGTTATGCTAATTGGCAAAATGTCTGGATCTGGAAAATATCTATAATCTTGCGCTTCCTCTTTAGAGCGCATTGTCATATTTTTGCCTTTGGCATCGTCCCATTTGCGTGTTTCTTGCATTACTTTTTCACCACTGTTTAACACCTCAGTCTGGCGTTTAATCTCATATTCAATCGCTCTTGTTACGCTTTTAAACGAGTTTAGGTTTTTCATCTCTGTTCTTGTTCCAAACTCTTTAGAACCTTGAGGTTTAAGTGAGAGGTTAACATCGCAACGCATTCCTCCCTCTTCCATTTTACAGTCAGCAATTCCTGCAAAAACAAGTGCCTCACGCACACGCTTTAAAAACTCATCAACTTCGCTAGCAGAACTAAAATCTGGCTCAGTAACAATCTCAATTAAAGGTGTTCCGCCACGGTTATAATCTACAAGTGACCCTATGCTTTTGCTGATATGGGTTAATTTGCCAGCATCTTCTTCTAGGTGTATTCTATTTAGGCGCATACGTTTGCCAGACTCTAAATCAATATGCCCGCCAACACAAATTGGATAAACCATTTGGCTAATTTGATATGCTTTTGAAAGGTCTGGATAAAAATAGTTTTTGCGCTCCATAACCGCGTAATCAGAGATTTTGCAATCAAAACATAGACCTGCCTTTATGCAAAGTTCAACTGCCTTTTTGTTAATGATTGGCAATGCCCCCGGCATACCTGTGCAAACTGGGCATGTGTTAGCGTTTGGCATTGCACCAAACTCATTTTTACAAGAACAAAATACTTTTGTTTTAGTCTTTAATTCGGCATGAATTTCAAGACCAATTACAACATCATATTGCATTGTTAAATTCCTCCTTTAAACAAATCTTGAAAAAGTTTTGCTGTTTGATAAAGAATTTTTTCGCTTTTTTGAGCGCCCATAAACTGCATTCCAAGTGGCAAGTGCCCATCTTTTGCATATGGGACACTTATTGCTGGAATTCCAGCCAAACTCGCTGGAACGGTAAACAAATCTTCCAAATACATTGCAACAGGGTCGTTTAGTTTGCCACCAATTTTAAATGCAACATCTGGCGTTGTTGGTGTCATTATTACATCGCAAGAACTGAATGCTGTTGCAAATTCAATTTTGAGTAAGTCTTGAAGCCTTTTTGCTTTTTTATAATATGCATCAAAATAGCCACTAGAAAGAACAAAGTTGCCAAGCATAATACGCCTTTGAACTTCTTTTCCAAAGCCTTGCGAACGGCTTTCAACATAAACTTCTTCCAAACTTTTTGCTGTTTTTGAACGCGTGGTATATTTTACGCCATCAAAGCGCGCAAGGTTTGATGTTGCTTCTGCTGGAGAAATAACATAGTAGCAAGCCAAACTATTTTCAATATGAGGAACTTCGACTTCAACAAACTCACAACCAGCCTCTTTTAATTTTTTGACTGCTAAATAAAATTTTTCACTGTTTTTTAAGCCGTCAATTTTGTCTTTAAGTTGTCTGCACAAACCTATTTTAATTTTTTGTTTAGGAGAATCTACTGCAAAATCGTTTTTTATGGAAGTTGAATCATGAACATCTTGCCCTGACATAATTTGCAAAACATATTCATTTTCTTCAACGGTTTTTGTTATTGGGGCGGCTTGGTCAGTTGAACTTGCAAAAGCAACAATACCATAGCGCGAAACAGTTCCATAGGTTGGTTTAATCCCAACAACTCCGTTAAATGAACTTGGTTGACGAACCGAGCCACCAGTATCAGTTCCAATAGCAACAGGGCAAAGTCCAGCAGCAACCGCAACGGCACTTCCACCACTGCTTCCACCCGAAACGCATGAATCATCATGTGCATTTTTGCATGCACCATAATATGTGTTTTCGCAACTTCCGCCCATTGCAAATTCATCCATGTTTGTGCGAGCAAAGATAATTGCACCCTCATCTTCTAATTTTTTCACCAATGTTGCTGTATATGGCGAAACAAAATCCTGCATAAACGCACTTGCACAACCCGCCTTTTTGCCTTTGCACAAAATGTTATCTTTTATTGCAACTGGCACACCTGCAAGTTTTCCAACCTGCTCACCTGCACTTATTTTTTTATCAATTTCAACTGCTTTTTCAACTGCATCATCAAACACTTCTATTACTGCGTTTAAGTGTTGTTTTTCTTTGCATTGTTCAATAAAATATTTTACTACGCTTTCACTTGTGAATTTTTTGGTTTTAATTCCGTCAACAAGTTGCATTACTGTTAAATCTTTATATTCCATTATTCCACCACCAATGGTGTTAAATAACACCCATCTTTTTTGCTTGGAGCATTTGCCAAAACATCACATTGTTCTTGCTCCGTCACTTCATCTTCTCTCAGGCTTGACAAACTTACCCCCATAGTTTTTTTCTCTTCTGGCAAGTCAAGTTCTGTTATTTCATTAACAAAATTTAATATTTTTACCAAATCTTGTTCAAATTTATCTTCTTGACTATCAACAATATTTAGTTTACTTAAACTTTCTAAATGTTTTATATCAACCTTCATAATTATCTCCTTTTATGGTTTTAACCTACTAGGCCCACGGAACAAGAATATACTTTCTTTAAGTGATGGCAAATCCAAAAGTTTTGCCAAGAATCTATCAATGCCAAAACCAAGTCCTCCATGCGGTGGGCAACCATATTTAAAGAACTCCAAATAATCTTCCATTTTTTCGGCCTTAACACCGTGTTCTTCTATTTGCTCTTTAAGTTGCTCATATCTATGTTCGCGCACTGCTCCGCTGTTCATTTCCCAACCACGGTATAACATATCAAACGACATACAGTCAAACGAGCCATCAATTTTTTTAGAATAAAATGCTCTTGCTTCGGCAGGAAAATCAGTAACAAACACCAAGTCACTATCTAAATAATCACGGGCATAATCGCAAATAAGTTTTTCGCCGTCTGGGTCTAAATCTAACCTTTTTACTTCTTTTACATCAACATCATAAATCTCTTTAAAAATTTTAAAGCAATCAGCAAGTTTTATTCTAGGAATTGGTTTTGTTGGAACTTTTACTTCAACACCAAAAACCTCTTTTATTGCCTCGCCATATCTTTCTTTAATGGCCGAAAGAACATATTTAATAAATTCTTCTTCAATATCCATAACTTCATGATGAGATTTTACATGAGCCACTTCAATATCCAAACAAACAGCCTCTGCAGTGTGTCTTGATGTAAAAGATTTTTCTGCTCTATAATAAGCACCTATTTCAAAAACCTTATCAAAACCACCAGCCATTGCCATTTGTTTATAAAATTGAGGACTTTGAGTTAAATATGCTTTTTGGTCATAATAGTCTAAGGCAAAAACCTCTGCACCACCCTCTGAGCACTGAGAAGTGATTTTTGGAGAATGTATTTCAATATATCCTTTGTCTATAAAGAATTCTCTCATCTTGCTTTCAGCAAATGTTCTAATTTGGAAAATAAGTCTTTGTTTTTCACTTCTTAAATCAATCCAGCGATAATCCATTTTTAATTCTTGGCTACTTGCCTCATCAATAGGTAAATCACAGGCTTCGCTTTCAACCTCCATTGAATAAGGAATAAATTCCATACCTCGCAAGGTTACTTTTTCCTGTTTTATTGCTTTACCCACAAAGCGTACAACACTGTGTCTTAAAAGTTTGCCAAGTTTTAAGGCAATGTCTGGAGATGATTGCTTTTCTACTGCAACCTGAATACTGCCAGTGCTGTCTTTAATTACAGCAAAAATCATTGTTTTTTGTTCTCTAATTTTTTCTATCCAACCACTTATTATAACCTCTTGCTCAGGTTGAACATCTTTTATATATATCCTTTTCATAATAATTTCCCTTTTAATTATTTTTTTTATTTAATTGCATTAATATAAACTATCGGAAGTAAAATTTTGTTTACTCAAAATTTTTGAGTTGCTGTCGCAACTTGCTCGTTATGACTCGCTTTTCCGCTAGTTTGTTATTTCGTCGCGATTTAGCAAATACCTAAAGGTGCTTGCTCTCTCGCTCCTCGTAATAAACTATCTTAAGCATTAGACAACTTCCGATAACATAAACTATGTGATGTTAAAATTTAAGCAAGTTAAATTTTAAGTTGCTAAACGCAACTACCACGATAAATCGTGGCATCACAGTTTGAATAACCATCAGTTTTGCTTGCAAATGCCTGTCGGCGCTTGCAGACAAAACTTC
>JAFUKB010000019.1 GCA_017467895.1 Clostridia bacterium | reverse complement strand
TTTGTTAAGCCTATCTATTTCGGCATTCTTTGTTTCTAATTGCAAATTTAAGTCATTTATATAACTCTCGACTTCTTCTTTATTGTATCCGTTTCTTGCAGTTTGAAACTGTTTCATTTAACTCTCCTTAAATTTTTTCTTATTCTAAATATTGTACGAATTAATAATGTAAGCAAATATAATGCATTTATGAAAACAACTTGCCAAATATTTAGATAATTCATTTTATAACTTACAAGTAGTATAACCTGTATTGTTAAAATTGCAAATAGTTTAAAATGAATATTTTGTCTAAATATCACGAATACTGCAAAACTGGCGAGCGAAAAACATAAAATATACATTGGATAAAAAACATATGTCGAAATCAAAAATATATTTTGAACAAAATTTACTACCGCGCTCAAGGTTATTAATGTTCCATAATAAAGCGACGAATCCATGCCGTATAACTCAAAATAAGTTAACGAATATAAACCTATGCACAGCATTGCAATGCTTAGCCAATAATCGCTTAGGTTTATGTTTTGTATTTGCACAAAAAATGAGCCAACAAACGCAAAGCAAAGCAAAATTGCAACAAATAATAAAATTTTATTCTTTTTCAAGCCCTTTTCTCCGTTTTGATTTAGTATAAATCAAAACGAGGCATACTATTCCCGCAAGCACAGCAAAAGCACTAATCAGGCTTGAAAGTTTAATACCAAACAACATTAAATTATATTCTGCCACTCGCAAGGGCTCAAGCAAGAATCTTATTGTTCCATAAGAAATAAGATAAACGCTTGTGACCAAGCCCCGCTTTTCTGTTTTCTTAAAAATTAGCATTAGTATTGCAAAAATTGCGAGGTTGATTAAAAATTCATAAAAAAACAATGCATAATGCCATTCGCCATTATCTAACATTACTGCGAATGGGAACCATTGCCACGATGGATTAGTGACCACATTACCATAAACTTCTTGATTAAAGAAATTACCCCATCTGCCTATTGCCTGACCCAGAATTAATGACACACACGCGATATCTGCAATATCTAAAAATTTCTTTTTATACACAATGCAAAACAACAAAACGCCCAGTGCTCCACCAATTATGCCACCATAAATGGACATTCCACCTTCCCAAATTTTAAAAACTTCTAAAAAACTATAAGTGCGGTCGGCTCCCAGCACATAAACCAACCTTGCCCCTATAACAGCAAGTGGCAAAATAAAAAGAGCAAGCACATAAATATTATCTGCTGTAAGCCCTCTTTTTTTTGCGTTATGACAAGCAAGCAAAACTCCAACAAGCATTGCTGTTGCCATTAATATGCCATAAAATTTTATATTTAAACCAAAAATACTAAATCCATCTATTAAATTTAACATGATATAAATTATATTGTCTTTACAAAAAAATTGCAAGGAGTTTTAATTATACATTAATCAAAAGTAAAATTGGCAACACCATAGCCTTGTGCAAACCTATTTTTATATATGCTTTTTGCATTAGCAAGCATATATTTTTTAATTTGATTAGGCGTTGCATTAGGGTACTTTTGAAATATCAAACAGGCAATTCCTGCAACCATTGGCGTAGCAACACTTGTTCCGCTCATTTGCTTATATCCACCCAAATGAGAGCAAGATGTTATGTTAACACTTGGGGCAATAATGTCTGGCTTAACTCTATTTAATGCAGGTCCTCGCGAAGAAAATTCGGCAATGTCAAATTTATTGAAATCAAAACCACCCTCGTCATCACGCTTATCATCAAGACCTCCAACAGTAATAATTTTTCGGCTTATTCCGGGGCTTTTAATGCTTTGAACTTGTGGTCCGGAATTGCCACCCGCACATACTACAACAATCCCCTCTTCCCACAACCTTTCAGCACCCAGCATAATTGGGTCATTTAAGCCAAGCGGTTCACTGCCAAAACTCATACAAACAACTTTAATATTATACTTTTTATAATTATCAAAAACCCACTGCATTGCTTCTAAAATGCTAATAGCAGTTGCCTCGCCTTTTTCATTTAGTGCTTTTAAAGATATAATGTTTGCTTTGCTCGCAACTCCAGCATATTTCCCGTTTGAGCATGCACCATTGCCACATGCCACACCAGCCACAAATGTGCCGTGCCCATTATCGTCATGCATGATTGTTGCATTTTTAACAAAATCATAAAACTTTATTATTCGATTTTTTCCCAAGCAAAAATCAAGATGGGGATTTATTCCAGTATCAATAAAGGCTATTGTTGTTTGTTCGCCAGTTAAATGTGTGTTACTAACATTAATTACTTTTTTAGAAATATCCATTAAAGCAAACACATTTGTAACCGAAGATATATACGCCACAAAATTCTGGCTTGCCGTTTGCAACAACTTTGTAGAATTAAAACAAACCGAAAAAGCATTAATAAGCGGAAATTCTTTTAATACTTTAATGTTATTATCTGCAAAATACTTTATAGTGCTCTTTTTGTCATAATAATAAACTATGCACTCATTAGTGCATTCACTTTGTGCAAGCGTAACAAAATTTAAAAGGCAATCATCAATTTTTTGCATGTTTTACTTAATTTGTTCTAAAACTTGACTTAATTTTTGTCTTTGCTCATTTGTTAAATATGGTGTAACTTTATCAATCATTTTTTCAAGCGCTTGATAATCATATGTTCCGTTTTGCTTTTGCGTTGCAACATGTTTAACAAGTTCTGCCAAAAGTTCATCTTCGCTTTTACCCTTATATGTATTATATAAACTTTCTACTCTTTTGCCTGTTTCTGCCGTGTTGTCCTTTTGCTCGCCACAATATTTTTTAAACCCCATAATTACTCCTTTAACATTTATTTATATGTTTTCATATAAAATTTAGTGAAAAGGATTATATATGAGTTTACAATCTATGTTTAATTCTCAACAAATGCAGGCACAAAATCAACAGGGGCATAATACGCAAAATCAATATATTACAGATTATCCAGAGGTGTTTTTTACCAACAATAAAATGCAAAACTCTTTTTTATCCCCTAATACTCAACCTGTGCAACAAAACAATTTTCAAAATAATCACCGTGGCATTTCAAAAGATTTAATAGGTCAAATTTTGCCATTTGTTTTAGGAAAAGGTGGCGATATGAGCAATATTGTTTCTAATCTTATGCAAACAAATATTTTTAAAAATTTTAACCCTAAAATGCTTGAAATTTTAGAAGGGTTAACTCCTCAAAAACCAAATACAAAAACCATGCAAAAAAAAGACACGCCAAATATAATTGACATGTCTAATTATAAAGAACTAAGCAGCAACTAAACTATTGTTCTGAAGTTGTGTCGTTATTTTCTTTTTCTTCGGTATGCTCAACTGCATCTTGGGCATTATTTTCATCAGAAGCAACAGGTTGTTCTTGTGTTTTTCCGTCTTTATTTTGCGCTTCAAGCGCTTTTGCTGAAGCAAGTGCCTCGAATGCAGCCTCTCTGATTCTGCGCCTGTTTATGTTGCGCAAAATTACTGCCGAAAGCCAAGAGAACACACAGCACAACACAAAGAGTGTTGCAATAAATGACGAATCTAAAAGCTAGTTGGCAGTATATGCAATTCCATTTGAAGTAACAACAAGTGAAAGCACCAAAATGCTTATCCACAAATCAACCAAGAAATTACAAACATACATAATTATTTGAAAAACCAAATAACTCTTTTTTAAATTATAAATATTAGTAAGAACTAAGTTTACCAAAGATGCTTGAACAGTTAAGAATATAACTGTTTTTGTATAACCCCATGCATTTGCAAGCGAAGACATATCTGCAGTGTTGCTTGCCAAAGCATCTATTAAACCTCTGCCAACAAAAATAAAGATTATCCACAAAAGGCAAACAAACCCTGTTAAACCCAAGATTATATATGCGTATATATTTTTTTTGTTAATTGACAACATCTTTACTGCTGAAAGGCTAGAAACACAGCCAAAGCACAAAATTGCCAAAATTAACAACAAATCTAAAAAGAACCTGTTCATTGGCATAACCTGCATAATACCCAACACAAGTAAACCAACAACTACAAACGCAAGACTTATTGTTGCTGAGGTAAAGATTTTTTCAAATTTTGATTTTTCTTGCATAATATCCCCCTTAAAATAATATTTCGCTTATATTTTATAATATTTTTTCTATTTATGTAAAGTAAAAACAATAATTTAAGCAATATATACTAATTTTTTTGTTTAAAAAAATTGTAATTTTGTAAATATTTTAGTACACTATTTACAAATAAGTTTGCGAGGTTGTTTTATGGAAATTTTTAATTCTTGGCTTGTTAAAGACTATATTGCACACCGCGGTTTGCATAATAACCATTTGCCCGAAAATTCGCTCGGTGCTTTTGCCAATGCAATCAATGAGGGTTATGCCATTGAATTAGATGTTCAACAAATTGCAGATGGCACTGTTATTGTTTTTCATGACTACTCTCTTGCTCGCATGACAGGAAAAGACGGCTACACAAAAAACCTTATTAAGGCAGAACTTGGTTCCTACACTTTGGCAAACACCGAATACTCTATTCCTACTCTTGCAGAAGTTTTAGAATTGGTTGATGGTCAAGTTCCAATTTTAATTGAAGTTAAAAATGAAGGCAAAGTTGGTTCATTAGAAAAAGCAACTTATGACCTTTTAAAAGATTATAACGGTGATTTTGCAATTCAATCTTTTAACCCATACAGCCTAGAATGGTTCAAAAATAATGCTCCTCAAATTTGGCGCGGGCAACTCTCTTCATTTTTTAAAGGCGAAAATCTTTCATTTGGCAAGCGCTTTGCGTTAAAGCGTATGTTATTAAACAAAAAAGTGTCTTGTCCTGACTTTATTTCATACAATGCCACTAACCTGCCAAACCTTTATGTTAACAGATACAAAAAACTCCCACTTCTTGCATGGGTGGTTAGATCACAAACTGAATACATGCATGTTGCAAAACACTGCGATAATATTATTTTCGAGGGCTTTGAGCCAAAAATTTAACAAATATACAAAAACTCGGTTTGCTAAATATGGTAATTTTTTAAATTATTTACATGTTATATACAAAACACACACATCAAACAAGTGATGTGTGTGTTTTAATTTAAGCATTCAATAATGTTAAACACAAAGTGGCAAGTATTTATCTTCTATTTGCAATTTGTTTAAGGAGTTCTTCTTTTGAAACTTCTCTGCTAGCAACTTTAAATCCTCGCGACTTTGCTTCAGAGTATGATGCAAAACTATCAAAATGCATGCAGGTTATCTGGTCTTTTTGCTTTTGGTCAAAAATTTGTTCAAGTTCATCAAGAGAAACATGAATTCTGCCTTTATAATCTCTTGCAGTGCAATCTGTATAAACAATATCATTTTGTTTTAATTTTTTTGCAACTTTTTTTAAATAAGCATGGTCATTTTGATCGCCAGTATAATAAACAACCTTATCTTCAAAATAAAGTTCAACTGCATAACTAGTAAGTTTTTTTGAATGTGTTACCTGCTTTAGTTCAATTTTAATTAAGCCTTTAAAAACTTCTTCCATCATATCGGCATATGTGAATTCATAATCATCTTCGGTTATGCCAACTTTTGCCAAATACTCTCTAAGGTTATTTTCTTGCGTTTCTGCTGTTTCATCATTAGTCAAAATTAAATTTGGAGTAACGCTTTTAAAAATATTGCAATATTCTATAACATTACCAAGACTTCCAACATGGTCAGTATGCATGTGTGTTATAATTACATAAACATGCTCTATTTCATCAAACAAACCAATTTCTTTTGCTCTTGCAAATGCGGTTGCTCCTGCATCAATTAACAAAAGTGTTTTATCTTCTTTTATATATGCAGAAGTATTTCCTAATTCAGTATTAAACGCACTACCAGTGCCTATAAATTTTAACATTATTTATTTCCTCCATTAAATTTTTTTCTTACTAAATTTTTTTCTTTACCATTATTGCTTGGTTTATAATAAACCCTATCTTTAAGTGCATTTGGCAAATATTGTTGCTTAACATACCCACCATAATCATGAGGATATTTGTAAGCAACATGCGGATCGTTTATGCTTGGATGATTTTTTAAGTGGTTTGGAACATTATCATCTTTAACACATTCAGCATCAGCCTTTGCAAGGTTAAGTGCTGTTACCACTGAGTTAGACTTTTCTGCCTCACATGCATAAATGATTGCATGAGAAAGTGGAATTAATCCTTCTGGTATACCCATTTTTTCAACCGCATACATTGCCGAAGTTGCCAAAAGCAAAGCGTTGCTGTCTGCCATGCCAATATCTTCGCAAGTGTTCCCCTTTGTGCAAGTCTGATGCATAAAAAATGCTATCTTTTGTAGCATTATCTGCCATATTATGCTCTTTTTTAAAGTTTTCAATATCTTTAAACTTGATAGATGAAACGTTGTTTTCGGTTCTTCCAACAATATCAGATGCAAACTTCGAATTCGAAAGTGCCTGCTTCATGTTCATCACATAAACATCTCTCGACTCACTGTCAAGACACATGTTAAGTTCTTCTTTAATCACACC
>JAFUKB010000018.1 GCA_017467895.1 Clostridia bacterium | reverse complement strand
CCGATGGCAGTGCAGAAGATATTGTTGTTACACTCACAGTAACAAATAAGTCAAAATTTAAAGTAACAGCCACATTTGGAACAATAACAACTCCAGATGGAGTAACAGCAACCCCAAGCCCAGCAAGTGTAGACCTAGAAACCTCAGGAGCAGAAGGCGACGAAGCAACATTTACAATAACACTCTCACTTACAACAACCTCAAGCAACATAACCATGCCAACGGGAGATACAAAAAACCTTAGCATTGCAATGGAATTTAATAAGTTTGTGGAAGAAGAATCTCCATATTTCATAAATGCAAACAATCAACTTGCAGTTAATATGGGGCATGCAACACCAACTGACATTCCAACGGGTTACGCCGATGTTGCCATTGAATGGTTTGCTTTTGCCGTAAAAGGCGAAAATTTGGGAAACAACACCTCAATAACCGTGGGAGATGATACATGGTATAGCCTTTCAGGCGTAAATATGAATAATGTAGATTATACAGGCAAAACATTTTGGTTTATTCAACGCTATGTAACCGTGGGTGGATATGATTCATCAACTGGCTCTTGGATAACAGGACAAGTGTTTGACTTAGATGGGACAAGTAATGATTATGACCAAAGCGATATATGCACATACTTGTCTGAAACAGGAGCATACATTACAACATCAGTAACTGGTATAGCAGATTCAGATTTGTATGGTAAAATAACTGAAAGAAGCGTATCGGAAACATATACTGTAGATGGCTCTGCACAAGACAACACATTCTCATCAAGACTATGGCTCTTAAGCGAAGCCGAACTTGCACTTCTTGGCAGCCAAGGCTCAGAGCCAGTAAGGGCATACGGCATGGGGAACACTGCAGGCACCGACTATGGCGCCGGCTTTAGCAATGGTGCTGATTGGTGGTTGCGCTCTCCTTGCCTTGGCGAAGCTAACCGTGCGCACGGTGTGGGCAACTATGGCGGTTTGGTCGACTACTATGTGAGTAACGACAACGGCGTTCGCGCGGCTTTCCAAATAACAATTCCTGCATAATTTTGCAAAAGCAAAATGGGTTGCAGTGCAACCCGTGCGCGCCAAACTGTTGGCGCGCATGCAGGAATTGATTTTAGGCTTCGTCGCGATTTCGAATGATTGCAAACAAGTTTGCGCATTCTCTCTCTCCTCGTAACAACAATTCCTGCATAATTAGATTGATTTATGCTTATAGCATTTGGATTTAAAAAATAAGAAAACACTCATAACATTCGTGTTATTCTTGCATTCTTAAAAAAACAGGCAATATTCATGCCTGTTTTTTGTGTTATATAACAAATAAATCTTTTTGCAACAATGTTTAAAAAATTTAAAAACGCTTTTTTATTTATCCAAAAACTCATGCAAAAGTGGGTTTTGTGGAAGAAGGTCAGGTGAGAGTTTTTCACACTTTTCTAGCATGTCAGCAAGTAGTTTTGCCATGTTGTTGCTGTTTTGTTTAAGCAATGGCAAAAGCATTTGTGCATACATTAATGGTTCATAGGCGTGAGTGGAGTTAATCAAAAAGTCGGCTGTGTTTTTGTATGGTTTAATATACAAATCTTCACCCGCCAAAACATTTGGCCACATTTTAAATGTGTCATCAAGGCTTGCCCCGCGATGATTATAGTCCCTTATTAACCTGCGCATTAAACGAACTTTTTGGGCTGGCATTAATGGTTGGTCATTATAATCAAAATTGGTGTTAACGCAAATATAAATTTTGTACATTGAATCGCTATGCTTTGTGAACAAAATTGGGTTTAAGGCATGAATGCCCTCAAAAATTACAACGGTGTTTTGTTGAACATTAATTTCTACATAGTCTTTTTTTCTAGAGCCGGTTACAAAGTCATATTCTGGCATTAAGCCTTTGCCATGCAAGAAAAGGTCATCTACAAACTTATTAAGATAATCTAAATCAAGTGCTTTAATATTTTCATAATCATAATCGCCATTAGGAAGAAGCGGGGTTTGGTCGCGGTTTAAAAAGAAATCATCAAGAGAGATAACAAGAGATTCATAGCCCGCGGTTTTTAAGTTGCTTCTTATTAAATTGCTTGTTGTTGTTTTGCCAGAAGAAGATGGGCCTGCAAGCAAAATAATTTTAATTTTGCCGTTTTGGGCAATGTCGTTAACAACTTCTTTAATTTGTTTGTGATACAAATCCTCGGCATTTTCAATTAAAAGTTGAGTGTTTGCTTGAGAAAGTTCATTGATTTTTTCTAATTCAAATGTTTCTTTTTTATAATCGTGCAAAATGTTCATAGTTTAATTTCCTTAAAGTTAGTGTAAGTTTTTTCAGTCTAACATACTTTTTTAATTATTTCAACAACAATCTTTCTTTTGTCGAATTTTAAAAATTTAGCACGCATTGGCATGTTAAATTTTTTCTATGCATTTTTAAATAAAAAGGGAGAAAGTATGAAACTTAAAAATATTTTAAAAGGTGTTAAAATATTAAATGCTAGAGGCATTAAAAATGTTAACATTGAAAACATTTCTAACAAAACATCGGACAATTTGCAACAAGGGTTATACATTTGCATTAAAGGTGGCAACATTGACGGTCACAATTTAAAAGCGGAAGCACAAAAATGTGGTGCGGTGGCTTTTGTGGTTGAGCAAATTGATTACGAATTTGACGGCTTGCAAATTTTGGTTGAAGACTCACGGCAAGCATTATCTATTATTGCCAAAAATTTTTATTACACAAAAAATTTCCCAAAAATTATTGGCGTTACAGGAACCAACGGAAAAACAACAACAACCAACATGGTTGCACACATATTAGACTATGCTGGCAAAAAAGTTGGGCTTATTGGCACTGAAGGGATTTTTTATGCTGGCAAAAAGATAAATTTGCACATGACAACGCCCGACCCTATTGACTTATTTAAACACTTAAAAAACATGGCAGACGAGGGCGTGGAGTATGTTGTTATGGAGGTTTCGGCACATGCTATTTATTTGCAAAAGGTATTTGCGTTAGACTTTTTTGTCAAAGCGTTAACCAACATAACCGAAGACCACTTAGACTTTTTTGAGACATTTACTAAATACAAAAACACCAAGGTTGATTTTATTTATGCGGGCAAGGGAATAAAAATTGTAAATATTGACGATAAATATGGGTGCAACATAGCAAGCAAAAATCAAAAAGTTTTTACCTATTCTAAGAGTTTGCCTGCGGATATTTATGCACAAAATATAAAGCAAGGAAGCGGGGAATATGTGGCTAAATATTGCGGAAATAATTTGCAAGTTACAACTAATTTAATTGGCGCTTACAACATTGAAAACACGCTGTGTGCACTTCTTATTGCGTGCAAAGTTGGCATAAGTGCCGATCTTGCGACCAAGGCAATGGAAACTTTTAAATCGGTTGATGGCAGGTTGAATGTTTACAAACGCGGGCAAAAGACGGCGATTATTGATTTTGCACACACTCCTGACGCCATGCAAAAAGTGTTATCAACTATTAGAGATGAGGGTTTTAAAAGAATAATTTGCCTATTTGGGTGTGGAGGAAATCGTGATGCAATTAAAAGGCCAATTATGGGAAAAATTGCAAGCGAGAATGCCGATTTTGTTTATATTTCTAGCGACAATCCACGCTTTGAAGAGCCTATGGACATAATAAATCAAATTTGCTCAGGTTTTGAAAAAAACAACTATATTGTTATTCAAGACAGAGCACAAGCAATAAGGCAGGCGGTGGGCGCAATGGAAGAGGGGGATTGTCTTGTTTTATGTGGCAAGGGTGCCGAAGATTACATGGAGATTAAGGGCATTAAATATGCTTATAGTGACAAACAAGTGTTAAGCAGTTTGGGGTTTGAACAAATTTAAAAAGGGTACTTATGACAGAAAAATATATTTTTGCATTTTTAATAGCCTTTTTTGTGGCAATGGTATTTGCACCATTAATTTTTGCAATGTCCAAAAAGATTAAGGCGCAACAAACTATTTTACATTATGTAAAAGAGCATGAAGGCAAACAGGGGACTCCCACAATGGGCGGGTTGATTTTTATTGTTCCAACAGTTGTTGTTTCACTTTTGTTTTTTGGAAGTGATTATATGTTGGCTATAGTTGCGCTTGCCGTGTTTGTTGCATATGCCATTTTAGGTTTTTTAGATGATTTTATTAAGGTAAAATACAAACAAAATTTGGGGCTTAGGGCTTATCAAAAAATAATTGGGCAGTTGGGTATTGCGTTAATTATTGGTTTTTTTGTTTACTATGTTGTGGGCTCAGAAATAGTTTTGCCTTTTTCTAACACAATAATTGACCTTGGAATATTTATAATCCCATTAGTTATTATTGTATATATTGCCACTGTTAACAGCGTTAATTTAATTGACGGTTTAGATGGTTTATGCACCACTTCGAGCATTAGTTATTTATTTTTCTTTTCTGTTATTTTAATGCTAACTTCAAACGCTCAAAGTGGAGTGGGGTTAGCCGAAGTGCAAAATGTTTTGGTATCTAATTATGCACTGCTTGGCAGTTTGTTTGCATTTTTGTTTTTTAACACATTCCCTGCAAAAATTTTCATGGGTGACACGGGCTCTCTTGGGCTTGGTGGATACATTGCCACGGTTTCAATTTTAACAAAAAATTTGTTATTAATTCCAATTTTGGGGTTTGTGTTTGTCATTACCGCGGTTAGCGACATTATTCAAGTGTTGCATTATAAACGAACTAAAAAAAGAGTGTTTAAAATGGCGCCACTTCATCATCATTTTCAAATGAATGGTGTACATGAAAACAGGGTCGTATTTTCATATTTTTTGGTTGGATTTATTCTAAACTTAGTTGTTTGTGCATTGTATATAATACTTTAAAAAATTTTTAAGCGGTTAAAAGGTGTTATATGGATTTTGCAAACAAAAAAGTTTTAATTTATGGAGCAGGGATAAGCGGGAAAAGTGCATATAAGTTTTTGGCAAACAAGTGCGCTGAAGTATATTTGTTTAGTGATAAAAAACTTCAAAATGAAAATGAGTTTAATGTTTTGGATTCGTTTTCAAAAGTTATGCAAATTAAATTTGATTATGTCGTGTTAAGCCCGGGGGTTAGCATAATTGGAAACAAAAATATAACAAAATTAAAAAAGACAGGGGCTTTAATTTTAAGCGAACTTGAACTTGGCTATTTATTTTGCAGGGGGAAGTTTGTTGCAATCACTGGCACCAACGGAAAAACAACATGTGTTAGTCTTTTGCACCACGCGTTAAAGGATAAGTATGACACATTTTTATGTGGTAATATTGGTACGCCAATTACCTCAATTTGTGAGCAGACAACTGACGAAAGTGTCATTGTTTGTGAGGTGTCTAGTTTTATGCTTGAAACTGTGTCGCCAAACTTTAAACCATTTATTTCAGCAATTTTAAATATTACACCAGACCATATTTCAAGGCACAAAACATTTGATGAATATTATAAAACAAAACTTAAAATTACAAATTTTCAAAATGAACAAGATTATTTATTACTGCCAGCCAACTTATGGAATATAGATACATTAGCAAAAAAACTTGTGGTTGTTGGCAAAAAATATAAAAGCAATTTAATTGGCGAGTTTAACGACTTAAATATTGCTTTTTGTGAAAAAATATGTGAACTATTGAACATTTCAAAAAAAGAGTTTGCCAGCAAACTAAAAACATTTTCGCCTGTTGAATTTAGATTGCAATATTTAGGCAAAAAACGAGGGGTTACATATATTAACGATAGCAAATCAACCAATCCTGATTCCACCGTGTGTGCAATTAAGGCAATAAAGAAACCAGTAATTGTTTTATTGGGTGGCAGTGACAAGGGGAATAATTTTAATCAGATATTTGAATTAAAAAATAAAATTAAACTTGCAATAATATATGGACAAACTGCTGATATTTTAGAAAATGATGCGTTGTTTTGTGGGTTTAAAAATATATCAAAATTTAATAATTTAAAAGAAGCATTAAATTATTTAAAAATATTTACAAAGCGCAGGGATATCGTTTTATTTTCGCCGGCTTGCGCCAGTTATGATGAATTTAATAATTATGTTGAAAGAGGCAAATATTTTAATAATTATTTTAAAAATATTTAATAAAGAAATATATTTTTTTGCCATTTAATTTTAATATTTTTTAAATTAATTAAAGGATAAATATTAATGTGAAAAAATTTAATTTTAAACAATATTTTATTATACAAAAACCAAAAAAGGCAGATGGGCTGAGTATTGCAGTAATCTGCCTTACTTTGTTTTTATGCGTGCTTGGTTGCATAATGGTTTACAGTGCCAGCAGTTATTCTGCCTTAAAAAATTATGGCAACAGTTATTTCTTTTTAACAAAACAAATTGCTGGAGTTTTAATTGGGCTTGTTTGTTTGGCGTTTTTCTATTTTTTTGATAGCGACAGGTTAAAAAAACTAAAATGGTTATTTTTTGCTGTGGCTGTTATTGGCTTGGTTTTGGTGTTTGTTCCGGGAATTGGCGCTAGCAATTATGGTGCAACAAGGTGGATAAAAATTGCTGGTATTTCGTTTCAACCAAGTGAACTGGCAAAGTTCGCTCTGGTGCTTTTTTGCGCAAGTTATATGAGTGAAAATTACAAAAAAGTCAAATCGTTTAAATCATTACTTTTGCCGTTGTTTATAGGCGGAGTTTTATGCTTGCTTGTAATTTTAGAGCCAAACATGAGTGTTACTATGTGCTTGGGATTAACGCTAATAACCATGCTAATTATTGGAGGGATTTCAAAAAAACACTTTTTGGCACTTGCTCTTCCTGCCACGGCACTTGTGCCAGCACTTATTATTATTGAGCCATATAGAATAAAGCGGTTAATGGCGTTTATTGACCCATGGGCTAATCCTCAGGGCGAGGGGTTTCAGTTAATTCAATCTCTTTATGCTTTGGGCAATGGTGGGTTGTTTGGTGTGGGACTGTTTAACAGTCGTCAAAAATATCTCTTTTTGCCGTTTAGCGAATCGGATTTTATCTTTTCTATTATTGGAGAAGAACTAGGCTTGTTTGGTGCAGGAGTTGTTGTTTTTGCTTTTGTGGCTTTGGTTATATGTTTAATTAAAATAGCCCTAAATGCAAAGGATAGGTTTGGAGCATTGCTTTGTGCCGGTTTTGCTTCATTAATTGCAATTCAAGTTGCAATTAATATTGCCGTTGTAACAGGCTCAATTCCTCCAACGGGAATCCCGTTGCCATTCATTTCGGCAGGGTCGTCAGCGCTTATGATTTTTTTAGGCATGATTGGCGTGTGTTTGAATGTTAGAAAAAAGAGTCTATTGTTTTAAACAAATTAAAAGTATTAAGAAAAATAGGTTGTATTTGTCCTACTTTTTATTATATAATCAGTAATTGGGAGATTGTATTAGTGTTAATGGATTCAAAAAATCTTGTTTCAATTACTGAGGCAAATCAAAATTTTTCAAAAGTTACCAAAATGGTTGATGCTAATGGTTATGTTGTTATTTTAAAAAAGGCTCTGTCACAACAAATGGTTGATTTTTGACGAGAAATAGCGTATAATAATAGTAAGAAACAGTACCACCGAAGGAGGTAATTGGATATGCCTACTATCAAAGACGCATTAGATAT
>JAFUKB010000017.1 GCA_017467895.1 Clostridia bacterium | reverse complement strand
GTTTTCTTGTAATGGCGACCTCGTCAAAATCATAGTTAAAATATCTATCTGTGTTGTCAAAAGTTAATGTAACTTCGCAATATGAAAGACTTTTTCTGCGTTCTGTACCATTAAAAATAACATCTTGCATAGATGTTCCGCGCAAGTTTTTGCTACTCTGTTCGCCTAGCACCCATCTAATTGCGTCGGCAACATTACTTTTGCCACAACCGTTTGGACCAACGATTGCAGTAACACCGGAGTCAAATTTAATTTCAATTTTATCGGCAAAAGACTTAAAGCCTGCCAATTCTATTTTTTTAAAGTTCATCGTATTTCCCTATTTATTGTTTAAAATATCAAGTGCAACTTTTGCACATCGTTTTTGTGCTTCAAGTTTACTTTTTGCGTGAGCGGTTGCAATTTCTTTGCCATTTGTGAATAAAGTTACATAAAAGGTTAAATCATGCGCTGGCCCCTCGGTTTTTATTAATTCGTAATTAAAATCAAGTTTATTTTTTTGAGCATACTCTTGAAACTGTGTTTTATAATCTTTTTCATTGCTAATAAAAAGGTTAAAATTGCGCAAAACAAAGTTTTTGCACTCATCAATGCCCGATTCAAGAAAAATGCAAGCAATAATAGCCTCAACTATATCACCTTTTATTGCTCTTGTTAACCTTGGACAACTTTTGCCCAAGTTAACCATTTTTTCTATTTTTAAAGAGTCAAAAACCTTGCTTAAATTTTCTTCACTAACCAAACTTGCTCTAGCACGAGTCAACTCTGCTTCCGCAAAGTTTTCGGTATTAAATAAAATTTCTGCAACCAAAAAATCCAAAATTGAATCACCTAAGAACTCTAAACGCTCATAGTTCTCATGGCTGAAAGACGAATGAGTTAATGCCTTTTGTATTTGGTTTGTTTTAAAAGTATACCCGCCAATTTTAATCATTTGCCTCTTCCTCTAGTGGTGGCATGCTTTGAATTGCTTGGGCAATCTTGTCATTTATGTTTGATGATTGATATTTATAAGCCTGTTTAATTGTCGCATAAATAGTTTCAGGCTTAGAAGAACCGTGCGACTTAATTATTGTTTTATTGCAACCAATAAAAGGAGAACCTCCGTACTTATGATAATTAAGTTTGTTTTTAACTCGCTTAAATGCTTTCATGCTCAGCCCAGCACCAATTTTTGCGAGCAAACTACTTTTTAGTGCCGACTTTAACTCACCCATTACTAAAGACACAGTGCCTTCTACTGCTTTTAAAAAAACATTACCAGTAAAGCCATCGCAAACCAAAACATCATAATCGCCCGAAAGACCATCTCGCGCTTCCATATTGCCAACAAAGTTAATTGGCATCTTTTTTAAAAGAGGAAATGTTGCCTTATAAAGTTCGTTGCCTTTTGAATCTTCTGTCCCGTTGCTAAGTAGTGCAACACGAGGATTTTCAACACCAAACAATTCTTTAAAATAAATACTTCCCATAAGTGCAAAATGGCATAAGTTAATTGGTTTGCAGTCAGCATTTGCACCGCAATCAATAAGCAAAACATTGCCACCTTTTGCAGTTGGCAAAATTGGGCAAAGAGCAGGACGCGACACGCCTTTTATTCTGCCAATCTTTAAAAATCCGCCAGCAAGAACCGCTCCGGTTGAACCTGTAGAAATTAAAGCATCAACCGTGCTGTCATTTTTTAACAAATCGATTGCAACAGCCAAAGAACTTTGTTTTTTTGTTCTAATGGCAACGGTTGGAACATCGTTGCATGTGATAATATCTGGTGCATCAACAATTTGCAAGTGATTGAATGTGTAGCCCTTGCTTTTAATATATTCACTTATTACTGCTTCACTGCCAGTAACAATAAATTCCATATTAGGATAATCTTTTTGTGCCAAGACAATGCCATCAATAATCGCGTCAGGGCAATTATCTCCTCCAAAAGCATCTAAAATAATTTTCATATAAAACTCCAAATAAAATATTACAATATTAATTTACAAATTGCAAGAAAAATAGCGTTTTGATTATTCACAAACGCCATTGTTCTTCTTGTAAACTTCTATTTGATTTGTTGCTAAAAAGTCACATCTGTTGTTCCGTTCGTTGTCAGCATGACCTTTTACTTTGTGCCAATTAATTTTATGCTTGTTGCACAACTCAATTAATTTTTGCCATAACTCAATGTTTTTAACTTCCTTTTTTCCAGAAGTTCGCCAGTTGTTTTGTTGCCAAGAATCTAACCAACCTTGCAAAAATGCGTTAACAACATATGCTGAGTCAGAATATACATCAACTTCACAAGGTTCCTTAAGCGCAAGCAATCCTTCAATCACAGCAGTGAGTTCCATTTGATTGTTTGTTGTGTTTGGGTTTGCTCCACAAAGTTCTTTTGTTTTACCATTGTAGTCTAAAATGCAACCCCACCCCCCAATGCCGGGGTTACCAGAACAAGCACCATCGGTGTATAATATAATCTTTTTCATAAATAACTAACCCATAATGAAGAATAATGATGAAGCGATAGCAATTTGACCTAAATAATAAATTGCATGATTTAATGTTGTTAACAAACCATTGTCTTGCATGCCACCAAAATATTGTTTAGACAAAACAAGATCGCTTATAAATATAAAAGTAATTCCGCCAGCAAATATAAAGAATGTTGGGGCGTAGCAAGCAACTAACAGCGAGAATGCCGACATAAATGACAAAATAAAGGTGTAAGCAACTGTTTGAATTTTAAACTTGCCAAAATTTAACTTAAGCATTTTTTCGCCAAAAAGCGCAATAACAATAGAAATAACCCCAGCAATACCAAATGCAATCATTGCATAATAAAGAGTTTTAATATCTGGCAAAAATAATGCATTAGCGAATAAAACAGTTGCAACAAGATACATTACATGCCCCAACCCAAAACTTAACATGCCAGCATTTAAGTAAATTGATTCATGTTGCTTGTAAATTACTTTTAAATCTAAAACAATGTCTCCAATAAAGCCGAAAATTAATCCTAAAATAATAAAGACAGCAATCAAGGTTAAGCCATGGACAAATGAGCCAAATATTGCTAAAACCAAAAAAGCAAAACTTGCTAAAGTTTTTGTTAAAAGCCCACTAACACCGCCAAATTTAACTCTAACAACAATAAATGTAGCCATTAACACAAGGCATGTTGCTAACAATGCATAAAACATATCTTCCCTCCAAATTTTGCAAATCAACCCAGTTAATAATTTAAGTTTATTGCAATTTTTTAAAATTTTAACACATTGATAAAAAATAGTCAAAAACTTAAAAACCAAATATTTTAGTTATGCGGATTTATTTAAATAATGCCATATCAACTGCATTTTTCCAACCAAAATAAAGCCAATCACGAACATTTTGACTCATGTTAGTCTTATAAATATCACTCGATTTTATTATTTTTTTAATTCCTGACAAATTAAATGTTTTTGTTGCCAGCCCAGCCAAAAACACTGCGCCCATGGCTGTTGCCTCGCTCTCCTTATTTTTAATTACTTTCACATTGGTTATATCTGCTAAAAATTGTAATAAAAAAGTGTTTTTACTGCAACCGCCATCAACCTTTAATTCTTTAATGCTAATATCATTTTTTAGCATGCAATCAAGAATATCTTTTGTGTTGTATGCCATGCTCTCTAAGCCTGCCCTAACAATGTGCTCTGGCTTGGTGTCAAAATTTATTCCACAAATAATTGCCCTAGCGTTTGAATTCCAATATGGTGTTCCAAGCCCAGTAAAAGCAGGAACAAAATAAACCCCATTTGTGTTTTTAACACTTTTTGCCATACTGGCAGTATCGGCGGGATTAAAAAAGAATCCCAAATTGTCTTTCATAAAATTAACTGTTGAACTTGCACTGTAAATACTACCCTCTAGCGCGTAATATGTTTGGTTATTAATTGTGTAAGCCACAGTTGAAAGAAGTTTGTCAATAATAATTGGTTTTTTGCCTGTGTTAAGCAAAATAAATCCACCAGTACCATAGGTTGCTTTTGCTTTTCCCAAATCAAAACAGCCTTGGCCAAATAATGATGACTGCTGATCACCAATTATGCTTGCAAGCGGAAAATTATACTTTAATACATTACCGACAATTTCACTGCTAGAAATAACCTTTGGTAATGCACTGCGCGGTATGTTGAAATAATTTAACAATTCGTCATCCCAATCAAGTGTGTGTATATTAAACAGCATTGTTCTTGAAGCATTTGATGTGTCAGTTACAAATTTTCCAGTAAGTTTATATGCTAAAAAAGAATCCATTGTGCCAATGCACAAGTTGTCTTGCTTTAACAAATTATTTACTTCGGGAACATTGTCAATTAACCACTTAATTTTGCTTGCGCTAAAATATGCATCGGCAATAAGCCCAGTTTTTTGCTTAATTTTGCTTAACATGTTTTGTGGAATAGAGGCAATAAAATCTGCCGTGCGCCTGCACTGCCAAACAATAGCATTATAAACAGGTTTGCCTGTTTGCTTGTTCCATGCAACAACAGTTTCTCGCTGATTAGTTATGCCAAGGGCAATTATGTTTTTTTCGCCAACTTTGCTTATTAAATTTTTTATTGTTTTAAGTTGGCACCTGTATATTTGTTCGGCATTTTGCTCAACCCAGCCAGATTTTGGATAAATTGATTTAAACGAACAAGATGAAATATCTACGATTTCATTTTTAGTAATGTCATAAAGCACACTTCTGCAACTTGTTGTGCCCTCATCTATGCCAATAATATATTTTTTCATCAATAAAAGATTATCATATAAAACAAAAAAACACAACCAAAGCAATTAGTGGTTGTGTTTTAATTTTTTTAATTATTCTTGATTGGCTTTGAGTTCGGCAATGCGAGCGTTGCATTCTTCAATGTCTGCTTTAATGTTTTCGTTAGTAGCAAGCAAAATGTTGTAAGAGTTTTCCAAAATTGGGAAGCGCTCTTCGTTTGCTTTCATAACTTCTTCGCAGTGTTGAACAGAAAGTCTTAATCCGTCAAGAAGGTCAAGGTCTTCGGCAAGTTTTTTAGCCTTTTCTTCGTCAATGTCAACATAATTGTTTACACCATACAAAACAACTTTTTGCTTAGCAACAAGTGCTTCTTTGCGACGAAGTTTAACTCTGTCTTTTTCCCATGATTTTTTAATTTTAGCAAGAGGCAAATATTCTTTCTTAACTGCTCTTAACTCTTTGTCGTTAACTTTTAAGCGATCTTTTAAGGTTTCTAATCTTGCTTCATATTCTTCAAGTGAAAGTGTTGCGCCTGTTTGTTTGCTTTCTGATTCAGCAAGAAGTGCGTCTTTTTCAGCAAGTTCTTTTTCAAGTTCAGCAATGCGAGCGTTTGCTTGCTCTTCTTGTTCTTCATCTTTGGCATTTGCTAATGCTTCTTGCAATTTTGCTTCGTATTCTTCTTTTTGACGAGCAAGTTCTTCTTCGAGTGCTTTTAAACGCTCTTCTTTTTCGTCAATAACAGGTTCTTCATTGGCGGTTGTTTCTTCTGCATTTGCAACAGTTTCTTCAGCAACTTCTTCTGTTTCTTCTACAACATGGGCTTCTTCAGCAACTTCGTTTTCAGCAACGGCTTCTTCAACTGCTTCAACAAGTTCTTCACTAGCCTCTTCAACTTCGTCGTCCATGGTTGCAACTGGTTCTTCAACTGGTTGCTCTTCTTCGTCTTCGTCATCACTTTCAGAAAGAATGCGGTTAATTAATGCATCAATATCTTCATCGTCGTCATCATCAACTTCAGTTGCAACTGGCTCTTCAACTTCGTCTTCAGTTGGGTCTACAAAGATATCGTCTAAATTAATTTCGTCAACTGCTTCTTCTTTTGCATTTTTTGCAGCCAAACGCTCTTCAATGTTGCGTTGTTTTTCTTTAATAAATGCATCTTCTTCGTCGTTAAGCGTAGCGAAGGCATTTCCTTGGCTAAGAGCAAGTTCTTCTTCTCTTGCTTTTTGCAAATCTACATCTTGAACATCTTTTTGTTCAATCTTTTCTTCGGTTGCAGGTGCTTGTTCAATAAGTTTTGCTTGTTCGTAAACAATTTGACGCTCTTGTTGCTTTTCTTCATTGTTGTTGCTCTTTTTGCCGTGTGGATCAACAATAGCAAGCATTAAGTTCGCAAGACCATAAACGATTAATGCACCAACAGCAATTATGCCAACAACCAACAAAATATATTTTAAAACTTCTAAAACCATATTTTTCTCCTTAAATATATAAGTGTGTTTTTACAATCAAAGCAATTCTACCACACCAAAATCAAAATTTCAATACCTAATTTTAATTTTTTTCATAACTCATAAAAGTAAGCGTTACAGTGCCATATCTTTTTGTATCAAACACCTCAAAAGGTGTGCAAAATTTCAGTTCATTTGGGTGTTCGCAAACAATAATTCCATTGTTGCTTAAAAGTTTGCTGTTAAAAATTTTGTTTAAAACATCTTCATATACTCCGCTGGCATATGGCGGGTCAATTAAAATTAAATCAAACTGCTCTTTCATGCCATCTAACGCAACACCAAATGGTGCGTTGATTACTTTAAAGTCTCCTGTCATTCCAGTTAAATTTTGTTTTGTAAGGGAAATGCTTCGCCTGTCTTTGTCAACAAACACGACTCTTTTTGCCTCGCGAGATAACGCCTCAATGCCAAGCGCGCCTGAGCCACAAAAAAGGTCTAAAACGCGAGCACCCTGCACAAAAAACTGCAATTTAGTAAAAAGCCCTTGCTTAACTTTGTCGCCCGTTGGCCTAATGTTGTCAGAAAATGGAGATTTTAAAATTTTGCCTTTATATTTGCCCGAAATAACTCTCATAGGTCAAATTATATATCAATTTGCACATTTGCGCAAGTTTTTTGCTAATGCCAATTTGCACAATTTTGCTTACCTTAAAAGATTAAACGCAGTTAAAATCTCATAAGCACTTGTATTGGCAGTTTTTGCCATTTGCTCGGCATTGTCCAAAACAATTACTTTGTCGCCAACCCTAACACTTGCATTGCTGACATCAACCATAAACATATCCATGCAAATATTGCCAACAATTTTGCATAAACGCCCATTTATATTAACAAAATACTCGTTAGATAACCTTCTCATAAGCCCATCGGCATAGCCCATGCCAACAACGGCAATTTTGCTGTTATGTTTTAACTTTGTTTTGCCATAGCCAACAAACTCGCCTGCTTTGCAATTTGTTACTTTTATTACTCTGCTACAAACCGTCATAACAGGCTTTAATCCCTTTTTGCCGTAACCATACACAAAATAACCAACTCGTACCATGTTAACAAAACTTGGCACCTTGTGCTTAAGCACAAAACTGCCACCAATGTGAATAATAACATTTGGATTGTTAATGTGCTTAACATAGCAATAAAACTCTTGCATTTGCTCATAAAAATGGCTGGTATTGCAGTCCGCGTCAAAGACATGAGTAAACACACCCTCTAAAATAATATTTTTGCTTGTATTGCAATAATTTAACATGCTTAAAAACTCATTTAAACTTTTTGTGCCCAGCCTGTTCATGCCAGTGTTAATTTTTATGTGAATTTTTGCAATATTTGTGTGTTTGATTGCAATTTGCTCGGCTATTTTAATTTCGTTTAATGAGTCCACAGCAAATGATATGTTGTTTTTAATAAGAAAATCAAACCTAGTAGCCTTGCCCACAACCAATATGTTTATGTCGCTAAAAGCCTTTCGCAACTCAATAGCCTCTTTTGCTGTTGCAACGCCAAAAAAACTCGCCTTGCTTTTTAACGCCCTAACAATTACTTTTGCCCCGTGCCCATAACCATTTGCCTTGACCATAACACACAAATTGCTAAACGCCTTTTGACAAACATTAAAATTGTGGATTAAATTTTCTTGGCTTATAACCTTTTTGTTATTCATAACAATAACCTATGCTTATATGCAAAGTTTTTGTTACTGTAAGAAAATACTCATTTCATTCGTGTTGTTCTTGTGCTGTTAAATAAAAAATCGGTTGTTAGCCGATTTTTTCTGACGCTTTGTTATAAAAAACATAACACACCTTGTCTTCTTTTTCTTTTTTAAACACACTTTCAAAAATATCTTTTGCTTGACCAAATTTGCCATTTACATACGCCCTAACACCTTGCTCAAATTGCACTTTGTTTTTAATCATTTTTTCTCGTTTTAATCTTGGATAGGCGTCTAACGATTCAAAAATAGAAATATATTCTTTGTCGTCAAACTTTAAATTTCCAATGTATCGATAATTTATGTTCATTTTGGCAGATAGGTCATTTAGAGTTGATTTAGAGAATGTAACCAAACTGCCAAACACTTTGTTAACCTCGCCAATTTTGGCAGTAAAGTTAACCGAGTCGCTTATAACTGTAATAGACTTGCGCGTGTCGTCGCCAACAACACCAAACACAACATCGCCCGTGCTAAGCGAAACACCAACATCAAGGTTTGGCATAGATATGTTTGAAGCATTCTTTTCGTTAACCGCCTTAATTATTGCATGCGCGCAGTCGTATGCCTGCCGTGAGCGTGTAAATACCGCCATTATGCCGTCGCCTAAATATTTGTCAATAAAACCGTTATATTTGCGAATAATTGGCGAAACAACATTAAGATATGAATTAATATAGTTAAAATTTTCTTCTAATGATAAAGAAGTGCTAACCTGTGTCGAGTTTCTAATGTCACAAAAAAGCGTTGTAACCTCTTTTTTAACCTGCGTGCCAACTTGCAAATCTAACACCGAGTTCTTGCCCAAAAACTTTATAAACTGCTTTGGAATGTATTTTTCATACTCTACATTTGTTTGCTTAATTATGTTTTCTTTTTTTCTATAATTTTCGTTAATCTTATTTAAGTCATATTCCATTTTTAAAAACTGCTTGCCACCGCCAATAACAATGCGGTCACTTACATTGCCATCAGAAAGCCTTTCAAGCGCTTGCTCTAACTTTTTTAATGGCTTGGTTATAACTTTAAACAACAAAAATACAATAAGCAAATATATTAGCGTTAAAAGCACAATCCATAAATAGTTGTTAAAATTGCCTGCATTAATTTGCAACACCTGCTTAACAAGCGAAACCGCGTCGTTTGAATAGTTGTTTATTGTTGCCAAAAAATATGTTGCCATTGCAAAAGTAATGGTAACTGGCACCACACTAAAAAACAATGTTGCGGTTAATTTTTGGCTTCGCAAAAATCTGAAATATATAATTGAACCAAAAATTGCATTTAATACGCCAAAAATAATTGACACATAAACCATGGTGCTTGCATTAAAAACCACACCACTTGGGCTAATTGAAATTGCGCTTAAAAAAAACGACCCCGTTAGCACCACACCAACCAGCGTAATAAAATATATTGCCATAAAAATTTTTGTACTTGTTCTCATACAACTATTGTTAGCATGCACAAAAAAATTATTCTTTTTATTACAGTTGTTTTTTTATGATTTAAAAAAAATGAATTCTCATTTGAACTCATTTTTTTATTTAAATAGTACATTTTATCCAATATCAAGTTGAATGCAAGGCTGAATTCCTGCAAAAGCACCAACCAATTTTGTTTTAGCAAAATTGGGTTTATGGTATTGATATTTGGAAAGCCGGACGCGCGCCGTTCGCATTGAACGCAAAATAGTTATCGAGGCGGCCCTTGGTATTCACGCTGTACGCATAGATCGCAAGGGACGAATTCGGAGTGCGCAACCACCAATAGCCAGCGGTTCCAGCAAATGTCCCGTCCCCCGCAAGGCTTGTGGTTGGGAGTTTATAACTCTTTTTATAGGTATCACTACTTGATGTTAGTGTTGCGTCTTTTTGTCCGAGGAAGTTACATGCTTCATAATAACTTAAGCACCACAGTTTATCTGAGTCGGTTGCCGAGGTTGAGATTGTTTTATTGTTTATTGTTTTTGATGAAGCAGTAAATGTGCCTGCTGTTTTTGTTGCTGTTGCTGAGGTTGTGCCTGTGTCGGAGTACAAACTAAATGTTGCTCCGTTTTGGCTTGCAGACAGTGGGCGTGCGGTTATCATATTGTATACGCTGTCTGAAGAAATTTCAAAGTATGTTAAGAATGATTTATCGCCTGTTAATGCAGTTGTTGTATTTGGGTAATAATTTTGTCCTGAACCTGCGTTTGCTGTGTTGCCTTCGCATGTTCTATATGCTGGGTTATCTGAATTGTCGTTTAAATATGCGCGTATATTACTTGACGAATAATCATTTGGTTTTAATGTATGTGTTGTATATCCGTCTAATGTGCTTGCGTCCCCGCCGTTATAGTACACGGAACAACTGTTTTTAGATGAGTCATAGAAGTTATATGAAATACCATAGTTAGAGGCACTCTCTACATCTAATATGTATTCTGAGATAAAGTAGTATGTCTTGTTTGGTTGTGGCTCGCTTGTTTTTTCAAACAATTTATATGTGCTTGTTGTTGTGTCATATTCCGCTATTGGAACCCAACGGAGTTTTTCGCTTCTATTGTGTGGGTTGGTGCCCATCTCAATATAGTAATATGTCGTTGTGCCATCGCCATAGCGGGCGTCAGCAGTGTTTTGGATTGTGTCGGACTTGATTATCGATTCCCACTTTTCAAACTCTAGTGCAAGCACCAAGTCTTGAAGTGTGGTTATGCTTGAATACACCGTGCCTCCCTCAGTGTCGGGTTGAAGTTCTAGAGTGAAGACAAATGTTGTTGTGCCTTGTGGGTCTATGTCGGCTGTTGTTTGGTTGGCTGAGGCTGTTACCCTTGTTGGCAAAGCGTGAGCGCCTGTTTTGGCGGTTATCTTATATGCCGAAGTGTTTTTTACCGTTATGCCTATAACTATATCTTCTGCGCTGCCGTCAGTTGACGCCATGTCGGTAAAGTAGCGGGTGCCAAGGTCAAGTTTACACTGCTCGGTTGTGCTCACTCCGCCCTCTATGCTTAGGGCATTACCCCCGTTGAGTGATTCTTTTTGGGCTTCGGCTACCGGCAAGCCATCATCGTCATTGCCTTCGGCATGACCATATATGTATGCTGTTATATCAACCTTACAGTTATGAGCGCTAAAGGCAATCTTGCCACCAACATTTAGGTTTGCTGTGGTTGCAGAGTAAACGCCTATGGCTATTGCGCATACGCATAGGCAAATGGTTACTATGTTGAGCCACAATCTGAATTTGTTTTTCATATTTTTTTCTCCCTCTAGATTTAGTGAATAGTGAATAGGTAATAGTGAATAGGTGTTGATAATTTTAATAATAAATTGTGAATAAGTTGCAACAGTGCTTTCATTGCTGAAAGAGTTATTTAATTTGTCATTAATTTTTCACTCTTCACTTTTACTTTTTCACTTTTCACTTAAAGTGTACCCCCCCCCGCGAAGTTGTCAAACAATTTTTAATAATTGCAAAAACTTTTTTGCTTGACCACATTTTGGCTTCTTTTTTTGATGGGCATAATTAGTTTTATGTGCAAATTTTTATGTGTGTCTTAAATTTGTTTAATATACTCATTTTGAGTATATATTTTATATAATATTCATTTTGAGTCTAGTCGTCAAACTTTTATTACATGATTTCATTTTTTTTATTTTAAAAATCTTGGCATTAAAAAACGCTCCCAAAATTTTAGAGCGTTTTTTGATTTAACAATAGAATTACAAAAATAAAATGAGTGTTTTAAATTTTTTAATTAATCTTGTGGGCAATCTTTAATGGTTAATTGAATTCGTTTCTTTTGAACATCAACAGAAAGAACTTTAACATTCAACTGTTCACCAACTTTTAAAACATCAGACGGATGTTTAATAAATTTATTAGAGATTTGTGAAATATGAACCAAGCCATCTTGGTGCACGCCAATGTCAACAAAAGCACCAAAATCAATAACATTTCTAACAGTCCCTTTAATAACCATACCCTCTTTTAAATTTTCTAGGCTCAAGAGTTCTGCACGCAAGACTGGTTTTGGCATGTCTTCACGCAAATCTCTGCCGGGTTTAGAAAGTTCTTTAACCATATCAATAAGAGTTGGCACACCAACGCCAATTTCGTCGGCAACTTTTTGTTCGCCCTTTAGTTGAACAAGGCTTGCAAGAGTGTCCAAATTGCCATCTTTTACATCGCCGTCGGTTAAGTTGAACAATTTTAAAAGTTTTTGTGCGCCCTCATAACTTTCTGGATGCACAGCAGTGTTATCTAACACATTGTCGCCACCAACAATCCGCAAGAAACCCGCACATTGCTCATAGGCTTTTGGCCCCAATTTTTTAACTTTTAACAACTGCTCACGAGAAGTGTAGTTGTTAATTTCTTTTCTATATTCAACAATATTTTTTGCAATGCTTGCATTAAGCCCCGAAACATACGAAAGCAAACTTGGGCTTGCAGTGTTAAGGTCAACCCCCACACTGTTAACGCAGTCTTCAACCACACCGGTTAAAACTTCAGTTAAGCGGTTTTGAGGCATATCGTGTTGATATTGCCCAACACCAATAGATTTTACATCAATTTTAATAAGTTCTGCAAGAGGGTCTTGAAGTCTTCTTGCAATAGAAACCGCACTGCGCAAGTTAACATCAAAATCTGGGAACTCTTGCGCGCCCAACTTGCTTGCAGAATAAACCGAAGCACCTGCTTCGTTAACCATTGCATAGTTAAGAGGACGATTAACATTTTTAATGAGTTCACAAATAAATATTTCAGACTCTTTGCTTGCTGTGCCATTGCCAACAGCAACAATATCTACCTTGTGTTTTTCTACAAGTGCTTTTAATTTTGCAAGCGACTCTTCTGTTTTGTTAAATGGAGGCGTTGGATAAACCACTGTTGTATCCAAAACTTCGCCATGAGCGTCAATAATTGCAACCTTGCAACCCATTCTATATCCGGGGTCAAACCCCATAATAACATTGTTTTTAAGTGGAGATTGCAAAAGTAGTGGACGCAAGTTAACTTCAAACATTTTAATTGCCTGCTCGCTTGCCATGTCGGTAAGTTCACTTCTGCATTCGTTTTCAAGACTAGGGAAAAGCAACCTTTTAAAACTGTCGGCAATAACCTCTTGCATAACCTCGCGAGTGGTTGGACCGTCAATAATCCATAATTTTTCAATAGTTTTTAAGGCTAATGCTTCATCTAAATCAATTTCAACTTTTAAACAGTCCTCTTTTTCACCACGGTTAATTGCCAAAATTCTATGACTAGGTATATTTTTAACCGCTTCACTTCTGTCGGCATACATGTCATAAACTTCGTTGCCCTCTTTTTCTAAGAGAGTTGTTTTAATTAATGCATGCTCTTTAATGAGTTCGCGTAACACTTTTCTTAACTCGGCGTCGTCAGAAACTCGCTCTGCAATAATGTCTTTTGCTCCTTGCAATGCCTCTTCGGCGGTTTTAACCTCTTTTTCTTCATTAACAAAATCTAAAGCAAGTTGCAATAAATCATCGGCTGTGGTTTGTGCTTGAATAATGTCGGCAAGTGGCTCTAAGCCTTTTGCAATGGCCACACTCGCGCGCGTTTTGCGTTTTGGTTTATATGGACGATAAATATCTTCAACCTCGGTTAATGTTTTTGCTTCCTTTAAGGCAATTTCAAGTTCTTCAGTCCATTTCTCTTGCTCTTTAATTGAGTTTTCTACTTCTTCTTTGCGTTTTTGCAAATTGCGCAAATAGTTTAATCTGTCCGAAAACTCTCTCAACACTTGGTCATCACACGAGCCATGCATCTCCTTGCGATAACGCGCAATAAAAGGTATTGTACAACCCTCGTCTAAAAGGTCAATAATGTTTTGTGCATAATCAACCCTCAACTTAAATTCAGCACTTAACTGTTCATAAATTTCCATTTTTGTTTGCTCCTATTAATTAATTTTTTTGTTCTAATCTATTTCTAATTTTATTTGCCTTTTCATAAATTGTTTGAATATCTTCACCCAAAAAATATTCGCCATTGTCATAAACAACCTTGCCACCAACCATGGTAAAGTAAACATCGCTACCCTTAGCAGAATAAACCAGGTTCGAAAGCAAATTTGAGCATGGTTGCATGTGTGGTTCGGTTAATTTGACCAAAATTAAGTCAGTATTTTTGCCAACTGCCACCTCGCCCGAATTAACACCAAGTGCTTTTGCTCCGTTTAATGTTGCCATTTCTAGCACCTGCCTTGCATTAACCACGCTAGGATTATATAAACTAACCTTGCTAAGCGTTGCCACCAAAAACATTTCTTTAAACATGTCAAGACTGTTGTTTGAGGCTGTGCCATCGGTTCCAATAGCAATGTTTAACCCCTTGTTTTGCATTGCAAATATCGGTGCGATGCCACTTGCCAATTTAATGTTAGATGACGGGCAAGTTGCCACACTTGCGCCATAGTCTGCGAGTATTTGCAAATCATCTTTGTCCATGTGCACACAATGATAACACAAACATGGTCTGTCAAAAAAACCAACTTGTTCTAACAGTGCAGGAGGTGTTAACCCCTTGTGTTTTTGCGTGCAATCGCCCACCTCTTTAAGCGTTTCACTAACATGCACACTAAGCGGAAGATTTTTTTCTTTTGCAAGCCTTAATAATGCTTCAAACTTTTGCTCGTCAATAGAATAAACCGCATGTGCATAACTTGCCATGTTAACCAAACTTGAATCGGTTGAATTTTTAATTATGTTATATATGTTTGTTATATCTTCATAACAATCGTAATCATTGCTAGTTTGAACAACTGGCCCAATGCCAATGCGAGCCCTATACCCTGCCTTTGACACTGCTTTGCATATGCCCTCGTAACCAAAGTAACATTCTTCAAAGCAGGTAATTCCGTTGCGGGCATATTCCGCCATGCCAAGCATTTGCCCCCAATAAATGTCGTCATTTGTCATGTTTGCTTCAAGTGGCAAAACACCATCAAACAACCACTCATGCAAACTAGAGTCGTCTTTTACTCCTCTAAGAAGCGTCATGGGAGTGTGTGCATGCGCATTTACAAATCCAGGCATAAGCAAATTGCCTTTTGCATCAATTATTCTGTTAAACTCACCTGCAGGCTCTTTTGTTCCTACATAACTTATTGTGTTGCCATCAACCGCCACACACCCGCAAAAATAACCCTGTTCCCTTTTTAAATCTAACACTTTTGCGTTTTTAAAAAGAACTTTCAAAATATTTCTCCAAATTATTCAATTTTGTCATATTTTGTTAGTAAAATACAAAATAGAACAAATGTTTTGATGTTGTTTATGCCTTTGCAAAAAAGAAAACTTTTCACTCAAAACATCACAAAACATTTGGCTAATTATACTATAAAAACAGGAGGTTTGGCAAATGAAAGAGCGAGTTATATTCCACTGCGATGCAAACAGTTTTTATGCGTCGGTTGAAGAAGCACATAATCCCGACCTTAAAGGCAAACCTGTTGCCGTTTCGGGCAATCCAAAGACCCGCACGGGCATAATTTTAACCAAAAATGAAACAGCCAAAAAGTTTGGAGTGCTAACAGGCGAAGCCATTTGGCAAGCAAAATCAAAATGCCCCAATTTGATATGCGTACCACCACACCACAAACTCTATGAAGAATATTCACAACAACTTCGTCAAATATATGAAAAATATACCGACCGTGTAGAGAGTTTTGGTATTGATGAGTGCTGGCTTGATGTAACCGAAACACTTAAATTTTTTGGAGATAAGCAAACACTCGCCGACCAAATAAGAGCCGAGGTAAAAGAGTCATTAAATATAACAATTTCGGTTGGTGTTAGTTTTGGGAAATTATTTGCAAAACTTGGCTCCGATTTAAAAAAGCCAGACGCAACAACAATCATTACCCGTGAAAACTATAAGCAAATTATATACCCACTTCCAGTAAACTCAATTATTGGCATAGGCAAACGCCTTAAGGAACGCTTTGACAAACTTGGTGTTGTACAACTAGGCGACATAACCTTACTACCCGACAGCATTTTAAAAAAGAAGTTTGGAATAATTGGGCTAGACCTAAAGCAAAAACTTTGTGGCAACGATCAAGACCAAGTAAAAAAATTTGACGATCACACGCCCGCAAAAAGCGTTGGCAATGGAACTACCACAATAACCGACATTTATTCGCGAGCCGAAATACTAAGCGTTGTAAGCGCACTGTGTGACGAAATATCAACCCGCCTGCGCCGGTCTAATTTTAATGCACAAGGACTAAGCGTCACTTTAAAAACTGCCGATTTTAAATATTTTAACCAGACATTGCACCTAGACTTTTGCACAAATTCACTGTGCGATTTAATAACTTTCTCCATGAAAATTCTAGATTCTTTTTGGCAATATAACCTACCCGTTCGTGCAATAAGAATTTGTGCATACAATTTATCATCTGCCCAAACAGTACAATTAAACATGTTTTCTAATACACAAAAAAAAGACTCATTAAGCGCTGGGCTAGACAAGGTCAGACAAAAATATGGCTATTATTCAATTATGCCAGCCAGCACATTAAAAAACTCACACATAGACCTAACAAGGGTCGAAGTGTGAGTATCCTTTTTCTATGTTTTTCTTTTAATTTTTCAAAATAATCTATTTTATTAAACAGCCGTCAAATAAGACTTGTTGTTTTTTACATGCGTTCCATTCCGCCGTCGCCCATGGTTGGTGCTGAAGGCGTTGGTGTTATTCTGCCACCACCTCTGCCTCTTCTGCGGTGCGAACGGTCTAAATTAGAAGTATAAATTGGAGACATAAGCCCCGAAAACACTGAACTGTTAGTGCGAGGATTGCTTGTAATCCTAGAAGAAGACGAGCCCGGAGGGGTAAGCGCCCTTTTAATATCGTCAAGCGGAATAATTTTGCCAAAATCAATTTTTATTGGCTTAACAGTGTCAAGCGGTTTAAACTTTACTCCTTCATATGCGCCAATTTTTTTTGGCTTTTTCTTCTTGTCATCGCCTTTTTTCTTTTTTGGCTTTGATTCTTCTTTTTTTGGCTCTTTTGCATTAAGCACCATATCTCGGTAACCTTTTTGCATTTCGTCCATTCGCTCTTTAACCTTGCCGTTAAACAACAAAGAGTTATCTAAAAGCAATTTATCTAGCATATTTTTAAGTGAGTTCCAATATTTTGGGTCATTTTTGTCCAAATGTTTTGCGCGCATCATGTTTTTAAATTGTGCTAAAAGCCTTGTGCCATAAGAGCCCGTGCCTTTAATTAAACCAAGCATTTTTAAAACATATGCCTTGTCGGCGTCATGAAGTTCGCCTACCAAAAATTTTGAGCGCGAAGCAACTTGCGCCATGCGAGCAAGCAATGCCTTTAAATTGGCGTTTGCCATGTCAATGCCCTCGCTTTCATCAATCACAAACAACGAGAACTCTTTTTTAACAACATTCATTAAGTTTTGTGAACCGTCAACAATAACCGACTTTAAAAGAGTTAACACTTCTTTTTCAACAAAACCCAATTTGCATTTTTCAATTAAAAACAAAGTTGCTCGTTTTTTGTTTTGCTCGCCAAGTTGCACATAAACAGCAAAATCAAAACTATAACTGCCGGCGGTGGCTTTTGCAGTTATTTTGTCTGGCTTATATTCAGTTATTAATTTGTTCGCTTTAATTAATTCTTGCTTTATGTCATCAGCAATCACATAAGAATCTGACGCGTCAAATTCGCCCAAGAGAGAACTTGCGCCTGCGTCTAAATTATGTAATAAAACTAAATAATCGTTTTCCATATCTTTTTCATTATACCCAAAAACTTACTTTTTTGCAAGACATAAATTAAAAGAAAGCACAACAGCAAAAAAATTTGCAATCTAAAGCAAACTAACTAAAAATTTTTTAATTACTATTGTCGTTAACTCTTAATGTTTTTATTTAACAAAAAACAGCCGATTAGGCTGTTTTTTAAACTATTCTTCAACAATGCAAACGAATTTTTTATCGCCACTGTTATAAAATTTAACTTGACCGTCTTTTTTAGCAAAAACAGTATAATCTTTGCCAAGACCGCAGTTTTCGCCTGCGTAAACTTTTGTACCGCGTTGTCTAACAATGATTGAACCAGCCAATACATGTTGACCATTAGAAGCCTTAACACCTAAACGCTTAGAGTTACTATCACGACCGTTTTTTGTGCTACCGCCACCTTTTTTGTGGGCAAAAAGTTGAATGTTAATTAACTTAAATTGCATTTTTAACCTCCAAACTAATGTATTTTTTTAATTTTTTGTCGCCAGCAAGCAAGAGTTTAACACTCTCATAAAAAGTCTTTAACAAAATTTGTGCTTGTGTATTTTGCTCATTTGTTAAATTTTTGGGTAAAACACATTTTAAATAAGCATTTTTGTCATCAACTTTTATGCATGGCCTTAGGTTTAAAACATTATCAAGCCCCACGCAAGTGCTTTGCGCAAGAGTAGATATTGCCGAGCAAACAATGTCGCTTCCTGCTTCGGCATAACCCGAATGCCCCGAAACTTCAAAACCCAAAATGTTGCTCTCTTGTTTAAAAACTTTTATGTTCGTCATAGTAAAACACTACTTAATTTCAAGAATTTTGATTTGTGTAAATGGTTGTCTGTGACCTTGTTTACGGCGATAGTTCTTTTTAGGTTTGTACTTATAAACAACAATTTTGTCGCCTTTGCCTTGTGCAACAACTTCTGCTGTGCAAACAACGCCTTTAACAACTGGATTGCCAGCAACAATAACACCGTTGTCAGAAGTAAGTAAAACATCAAATTTAATTTTTGAACCAACTTCAAGTTCTAATTTTTCAACTTTTAAAGTGTCACCTTCAGAAACTTTGTATTGCTTACCACCTGTTTGAATAACTGCAAACATTCTTTGTTCCTCCTGTCCTAAAATCTCACTACACAGGGCGTTTAAAAACTTTAAAACTTGCAAACCCCAAGTATGTGGCATACAAGGTTAGATTATATCATAGCCCAACCCAACATGTCAATAACTTTTGTTACAAAAAACAAAAAACCACCTTGATGCAAACCGCAAGCAAAGTGGCATTTGGTGTTTCTCATTTTTATTGGGGATAAATATAAGAAAATTTTTGCATAAACAAGACACCTCTTGCTTATTGCTTTTTAAATTTAGCACACAACATAAACCATGTCAATACCCAATTTTCAACTTTTTTTAAAAAAATTTTTTAATCTAAATCATAATCAAAAATATCTTCATAATCCACACCAAAAACCTCATGTATTCTTTTTGCCGTGTTTAAATTAGGAAAACTTCTTCCATTCTCCCAACAACCAATTAGTTGATAACTATAGCCTAATTTATTTGCAAATTGCTCTTGAGTTAAATTTAATTGCTGTCTTATTTCTTTTATGTTTTGTGCAAAAGTTTTCATTACAAACCTCTTTACAAACTACTCAGAATCATAATCGTAAATGTCATCATATGCAACACCGAATATTTCATGAATCTTTTTGATAGTTGTCATGGTTGGTATGCTTCTATTATGCTCCCAATTTCCAACATTTCTTTCAGTATAACCTAATTTTAATGCAAATTCACGCTGCGTTAAACCTAGTTCCAATCGTATTTGCCTTAAATTCTCTCCTAATGTTTTCATGTTAAAATGATAGCAATCTTCTTGGGATAATGCTTGACACCGCAAGAATATTGGGGTATATTATATATATGCCAAATTATGAAAATTATTCAATATATGAATTAAGGGAACTTGCTCGCACTTATGGCGTTAAAGCACCAACAACAAAAAAACGAGATGTTTTAATAAAAGAAATAACTTTAATAAAAGAAAATAAATTGCAACCAGTTTTCACACACAAAGGCAGACCAAGCAAAACATTAAAACTTATTAAACAGTTAGAATATAACTCAAAAACAATAAAATTATCAAAATCAGAACTTATTAACTTAATCAAACATTTACAATCTCTTGAAACAAAATTAGCAAAATATCTTTAATTAAAACAATTCAAGCCAATAATTTCATAATTTTATATAGTCTTTTATTGACTCCAACACTCATGTCTTTGCGTTACAATATTTTTGTATAAAATCAACCATCTTGTATATTATCTTGTATACTTTTGCACCAAATATGATACTTTTTGACTTATTAAAGAATAAATATTTACAAAAACGCTCGCTTGCCATGTGCTGTTCTTGCATTCTTAAAAAACCCACCTTCAAATGTGAGGTGGGGATTTTTAACTTTATATAACCTTATTTTTTGTATTCTGTTTTTGTTTCAACAACTTTTTTGCCATTGTAGTAACCGCATTGTGGGCATACTTTATGTGGCATTTTAAGTGCATGACATTCAGAACATTCTACCAATGTTGGAGTTGATGCCTTAAAGTTGCTTGAATTACGAGAGTTGCGTCTTGCTTTTGAAACCTTACACTTTGGAACTGCCATTTTGTCTTCCTCCTAAAAATATCTATTTAACTAAGCATAATGCTTGTTTTATCATTAAACTTTGCTAGTTTACACGATTTAATGTTCAATGTCAACACTTTTTAAAATTTTGTTTTACATAAGTGCAACAGCGTCGCGAGCAATAACAAGTTCTTCGTCAGTTGGAATTCTATAAACTTTAACCTTAGAATTTTTGGTGCTAATTTCCTGAGTTGTGCCACGAGGCATCGTTTTGTTGAAGTCTTTATCAATTTCAACACCCAAATATTCTAATCCCGAAAGCACATTTTCGCGCAAGGTTGCATCGTTCTCGCCAACGCCACCAGTAAACACAATGGCATCAACCCCACCCATTGCAGCAGTGTAAGCGCCAATATATTTTTTAATTTGATAAGCAAGCATATCATAAACAAGTTGAGCACGCTTATTTCCTTTTGCAATTTCGGCGTCGTTGTCACGCATGTCACTAGAAACACCGTTCATGCCAAGCACACCACTCTTTTTGTTAAGATAGGTTGTAATCTCTTTTAATGTCCAGCCAGTTTTGTCTTGAATTGCTTCCAAAATAGATGGGTCAATATCGCCCGAACGAGTACCCATCAAAATGCCAGCAAGTGGAGTTAAGCCCATAGAAGTGTCAACCGAGTGACCACCAGCAACAGCAGAAATGCTTGAGCCATTGCCCAAATGACAAGTGATGATTTTAACATCTTTTATGTCTTTGTTCATAAGGCGTGCACACTCGCCCGAAACATAGCGATGTGATGTGCCATGGAAACCATAACGCCTAATATTCCATTTTTCATAAGCCTCATAAGGAATTGCATACATAAATGCTTTTTGTGGCATTTGTGCATGGAATGCAGTGTCAAAAACAGCAACTTGAGGTTTGTTTTCAAAAAGTTCTTGACATGCTTTAACGCCAGAAATATTTGCTGGCATGTGAAGTGGGCCAAGAGGAATTAATGTTTCTAGTGTTGCCAAAATTTCAGGTGTGATAACAACAGATTGTTTAAAAATCTCACCACCATGCAAAACCCTGTGACCAACAGCGTCAATTTCGTTAAGCGATTTTAAAACGCCATATTCACTGTTTGTTAAAATTTCAATAACATTTTTTAATGCCTGTGTATGATTTTCAAGGTTGCCCTCAAAAGTTTTTTCAACCCCGTTTGCTTTATATTTAATAAATGAACCTGCAATGCCTATTTTTTCACAATTTCCTTTTGCAAGCACGCTTTCGTTGCTCATGTCAAAAACTTGATATTTAAGTGAACTAGAGCCTGCGTTAATAACTAAAACTTTCATATTTTCTCCTTAATATATAAACATTAAATTAATACTTATCAAATTAACAAACTTTTAATCAAGTTGTCAATTATTTAACAAATTTATTCGGCCTGATTTGCCGTTATAGCACAAGTTAGCACAATTTCATCAACAGTGCACCCGCGTGAAAGGTCGTTTACTGGTTTATTAAAGCCCATGGTTATTGGCCCAATGGCTTTAAGCCCTCCAAAATATTGAATTGCCTTATAGCAAATATTCCCAGCGTCAATATTTGGCATAACAAACATGTTTGCGGGGGCTTTAAAATCAAAATTTGGCATTTTTGTTTTTGACACACCTTGATTTATGCTTGCATCAAACTGCACCTCACCCACAGCACTCACATTTGGATGTTTTTGCGTAAAAAGTTTGTAACCCTCTTGCACTTTTTTAATGCTTTCACTATCAGCACTCCCTGCAGTTGAATAAGATAAAAATGCAAATCTTGGCTCAAATAAGCCCAACTTTAAATTTTGCTCAAGCATAAGCGACGCAATAAGTGCTTGTTGTTCGGCTGTTGGGTTTTCAACCACAGCACAATCGCCCATCATAAAGGTTTCGTTTGTTACAAGATTTTTACCCGAAAACAAAAAGTAAGATGAAACAAGACCAGATTTGCTTTTAATAATTTGAAGTGCCGGCCTAAGCGTTTTTGCGGTAGAAACTTCTGCCCCACAAACAACGCCATCAGCAAAGCCCAAGTCTACATATGCACAGGCAAAATATATTGGGTCAAGCGCCAGCGCTTCAGCCTCTTGAACTGTAAGCCCTTTTGCCTTGCGCTTGTCATAAATATGTGTTGCTACTTGTTGCAAAATGTCGCAAGTTTTTGGGTCAATAATTCTAATGCCTTCATTGTCTTGACCTAAGGCTAAACTTATTTTTTGTTTATTGCCCACAAGCACTGGCTCTGCAATGCCAAGCCCCGCAATAATTTTTGAAGCCGAAATAATTCTTGGTGAGAACTCAGCCTCAGGAAAAACAATTTTTTTGTGTAATTTGCTTGCTTTGTCAAATAAAATATTCTCTAAACTCACGGTTAATATCTCCATACAAATATATGTGTAATACACTGTAATTTTCAAATCATATATTACATAATAATGAAATCTATTGTCAAACAAAGCAGGTCAAAATTGCCCAAGACATCGCTAGTTTTTGGTGCACTTTTGTTAATAATTATTGCCTGCATTGCAATAAACCCAGCAAAATATAGCACCATTGCTTTAAACGGGCTAGAAATTTGGGCAAAAGTACTTGTCCCTTCTTTGCTTCCCTTTTTTGTTCTTACAAAACTTCTAAGCGCGACAGGAATTATTGACAACCTATGCTCTTTTTTTGCACCACTAACAAAAAAACTATATAACTGCCCCAAGCAAAGTGCATATGTGTTTTTAATGAGCATAATAACAGGCTACCCAGTAGGCAGTAAATTAATTGCTGACCTTTATAACTCAAATTACATAACGCAAGAGCAAGCAATCAAAACCGCATCATTTTGCTCTACTTCTGGCCCCATGTTTATTTTAGGCACTGTGGCTATTGGCATGTTTGCAAGCCCCCAAATGGGCTATGTAATTTTGGCATCACATATTTTGGGGGCGCTTTTAAATGGAGTTATTTATAGAGGTTTTAAACACAAACATAACCCTCAAGATAATTCAAATAACAACTCCTTAATCCCAACACAAACTCAAGAAATAACTCAAACAAAATCAACAAAAGATTTTGATTTTTCGCAAAGCGTAATGTCGTCTATAAACTCTATGCTGTTAATAGGCGGGGTTATATGTTTTACATTTGTTTTACTTGAGGTTGTCATCTCAAGCCCAATATTTGTTCATTTTTGCAACATGCTAAAAAGCATTGGGTTAAACTCCTCGTTATTTACTGCCATTTTGTGCGGACTGGGCGAAATAACCAAAGGTTGTCTGCTTCTCGCTTCAACAGCAATAAGTTCAAATTTGGCAACAATTATTGCCACTTTTATTATATCTTTTGGTGGAATTTCAACATTTTTGCAAGCATATGCATTTTTAAAAGGCATAGTGCCCGCCAAAACATTTTTATTACAAAAACTCACACATGCATTATGTGCGAGCCTTGTTTCTTGCTTATTAACAATTATTATTTAATTTAACCGTTCAAACTTATTAAAAGTTAAAATTTGTTTAATCTTTTATATTAATCGCCTGCCACTTTTAAATAAATGTCTTCTAACTGCACTGCCGTGTAAAGCACCGGCACAGGATAAAGCGGATTAGCCTCATGCTCAGCATTCTTTGCCATATGCGTAATATCTTCTTTTTGTATTCCAGATATGTTTGCAGGAATGCCCATGCTTTTATTTAATTTTTCTATGGCATTAATAAACTTGTTTGCACCAACCTCGTGACTGTCTTTAACGCTTGCAACACCAGCAACAATTCCTAATTTGTGTAATTTTTTATGGACTTTTTTTCCATATTCTTTTAAAACAATGGGCATAATAACCGCATTTGCAAGACCATGAGCAATGTTATATTGTCCACCAAGAGAGTGTGCGATTGCATGTATGTAGCCAACATAAGACTTTGAAAAAGCAATGCCAGCCAAATACGCAGCCTTAAGCATGTTTGCCCGCGCAGATTTATTCTGCCCGTCATCATACGCCTTTTTTATGTTTTCAAAGACCAACTTTGTTGCCTCTAATGCTTTTTGTCGTGTCTCTTTTGTTGTAGAGCGCCCAATATATGCCTCAACCGCATGAGTAAGTGCATCCATGCCTGTTGTTGCGGTTAATTTTGGTGGCAATGTTAGCGTTACATTTGCATCTAAAACAGCATATTTTGGAATTAAGTTAAAATCCATTAATGTGTATTTATGATGCTTTTCACTGTCGGTTATAACCGAAGCAAGCGTAACTTCGCTACCTGTTCCTGCCGTTGTGGGAATTGCAAACAAAAGTGGCAATCTTTTTCTCACTTTTAATAAACCTTTTAACTTTGCAAGCGTCTTTTTAGGATTCGCAACCCTTGCCCCCAAAGCCTTTGCACAATCCATTGCAGAGCCCCCACCAAACGCTATAATTGCCTTGCAGTTTTCTTGAATATAAAGACCCAGCGCTTCTTCAACATTAGCAACCGTTGGATTTGCTTGAGTTTTATCATATACCACGCATTTTATTTGGTTACTCTCCAATGATTGCTCTAATGGCTTTGTAATTCCAAAGCCCCTAATGCCTGCGTCTGTCACAAGCATAACCGAATTAATTGATTTTTCTTTTAATACTTCTGCAACGCGGAAAACGCTTTCTAATATTTTTGGCTCTTTATATGGCAAAAGAGGTAAAGCCAATCTAAAAACGCCCTGAAAAATTCTGCAATATGCTTTTTTAAATATGTTCATATAATTCTCCTATTAAATAGAATTCTATCACATCAAAAAAAATATACAAAACTAAAAATTTCAATTTTGTTAATTTCTTTATAACCAAATAAATAATAAAAAATGATAAGATTGAATTAAAAAAAATCCCATTCATTTCTGAACTGGGATTTTTTGGCTGGGGTGGCAAGATTCGAACTTACGCATGCCAGAGTCAAAGTCTGGTGCCTTACCGCTTGGCTACACCCCAATGGTTATTAAACACTTTGACAATATACACCATTTTTTTAAATTTGTAAAGTGTTTTTTAAAACATTTTTAATTGACATTTAAAAACAAAAATGTTAGCATAAAAAAGTTTTAATGTGATTGTTTAAAATTTTATTTTTTTTAAACACTTTATTATTACAAGAAAATTGTTAATAAGTTAATAAAAAATTCATTTATTGGGGTGTCGCCAAGCGGTAAGGCCTTGGATTCTGACTCCAACATCCGCAGGTTCGAATCCTGCCACCCCAGCCAAATAAAAAATCCACACCATGTTTTGCGTGTGGTTTTTTTTAATTGCACGAATAACACAAATCAAAGACTGCTTTCTTACAACCAATAATTGTATATTTATACACTTTTATGAATATTTATTTTTTACGAAACACATTTACCAAGTTTCATATTCATCTAAAAAATTTACATATTTCCCATTTTTTGTGTAGCCAATTATTGTAGATAAATTTACATTATGAATAGAACTAAAAATGCTCTTTTCAACATCGGGATTAATCTTTTTTAGTTCTTTAATGAGGTCTTTCATTTCCTTGCGTTTGCTAACAAGTTCACCATTGCCTTTTTCTACAGCCTCAGTCAACCTGCAAGCACATGCTAAAAACTTTAAATTATTATATTCTCTCCACCTAATAATGTTGTCTTCATGCACCAAATATAACGGTCTAATTAACTCCATTCCGTTATGATTGGTGCTTTTTAACTTGGGCATCATGGTTTTATATTCTGCCCCATAAAACATGCTTAAAAGTATTGTTTCAATGGCGTCGTTAAAGTGATGTCCAAGAGCAATTTTATTGCAACCCAAACTCTCTGCGTATTCATATAAATACCCTCTACGCATGCGCGCACACAAGTAGCAAGGAGAGCCACCTGTCTGATTAACTATTTCAAAAATTGGCGACTTAAATACCTTTATGTCAATGCCAATTTTTTCGGCATTCTGCTTAATTAACTCCAAGTTTTCTGGCTTGTATCCGGGGTCCATAACAATATACTCTACATCAAACTCAAACTTTGAATATTTATGCAAATGTTTAAAACACAAAGCCATAAGCATGCTGTCTTTTCCACCAGAAATACACACAGCAATTTTGTCGTGTGGCTGAATCATGTCATATTTATTTATACCTTTAACAAACGGCGTCCAAATGTCAGTTCTAAAACGCTTTGTTAAACTTAATTCAATTCTTTCGTCTTCCATTATTCCTCAATAAATTCTTTTATTACAAACTCGGCAATTCTAAGCCCAGCAATGCTTGGAGTAAAACTTATGCTTGCTGGCACACGCGCAACACATTCATTTTTTATTGGCTCTTCTTTAGAATATAAAACCTTAAGCCTGCCCACACCCAAATCTTTTAACTTTTTGCGCATAACCTTTGCAACAGGGCAAACACTAGTTTTGTTGATATCGGCAATTTCAAATAGTTCAGGGTTTAATTTATTCCCCGTACCCATGCAAGAAATTAATTTGAATCCCACTTTTTCACTTAAACATGCAAGAGCAATTTTTGCTGTAATGTTGTCTATGCAGTCTATTACATAATCAACATTGTAGTCTAATTCACTAATATTTTCTTGCGTTAAAAAAAGTTGAAAGGTTGTAACAACCGCATTTGGATTTATATCTAAAATTCTTTCTTTCATAACATTTACTTTTGGTAAGCCAACAGTGCTATGAAGTGCAATTATCTGCCTGTTTATGTTGCTTATTGAAACAACATCATTGTCTATTAAAACAAAATTATTCACTCCAGCCCTTGCAAGCGCTTCACAAACAAAGCCACCAACACCACCAATGCCCAAGATCATGACTGTTTTATTGTTTATTTTTTTAAAAGCCTCTTCGCCAATTAAACTTATTGTTCTTATATCTTGCTCCATAAAGCCCCTTTTTACAAATCTTTACTTGTTTGTTTGCTTTAACACAACCAAAGTTTCAACCTCGCTAGTTTGCGGGAACATGTCATATGGTTGTACATACAAAAGTTCATAATGCCCCGACTCACACAAAACTTTTAAATCTCTTGTTAATGTGGCAGGATTGCAAGAAAGGTAAACAATTTGCTTTGGTAATGCACTTAAAATGGCAGACAAGACTTTTTCATCACAACCTTTTCTTGCAGGATCAAGTACAATACATTCCATAGAGTTATCGTTTAATAATTTTGGAATTTCATTTGCACAATCTCCGCAAATTGCTTGTAGATTTTTAATTTTATTAACTTTGCATAAATCCAAACACGCCTCATGCGCAGATTCATCTAATTCTACAGCAAAAACATTTTTACAATTTTTTGCCATTACTGCAGACAACAGCCCTGCACCACTATAAGCGTCAAGCACATTATTAAATTGTTTTACAATCGATATAATTTGTTTATATATTTGGTATTTAATATCATTGTTAACTTGCAAAAATGACATGGGTTTTAGCAAATATTTAATTCCAAACTCTTCAATATAAACCTCTTTTGCCCCACCTACAAAATTGCAAGGATAAGTCGGCAAGTTTGACCTATTATTAACGCAATAATATAACGAATAATTAATTTTATTTAATTTTAAAAATTGTTCAAATTTTGTTAAAATAATTTTTTTGTTTAATATTAAATTAATAATAAAGTTATTTTCAATTTTTCTAATTGCCATTCCCTTTAAAACAAAGCAATTATACTCTTTATTATTACTTAAAAATAAATTAATTTTATGAATTAAATTATTAAAAATTTCATCAACCAAACAGCAATTATCTATTTCTATTAAAGTTTTAGTGTTTTTCTGATAAAACGATAATTTATTATTCTTGCTTAAATATAATGTTAATTTATTTCTATAATTAAAAATATTTTTGCTTTCTATACAATTATTTATTTTAAAATTCAATTTGTTTTTATCAAATAAATTTTGTACATTTTGAGTCTTAATTTGTAACTGTTTTTTATATTCAATATGTTGCAAATTACAGCCACCACAAATGCCAAAATACTTGCATTTAGGCACGCTTCTAAAACAACTAAATTTTAAAATTTCATTTATTTCCGCAATACAAAAGTTTTTATTTTCCTTAATAACTTTTGCAGTAACCCTGTCACCCATAACCGCACCATGCACAAAATAGACCTTGCCATTTATCTTGGCAACACCCTCTCCATTCATGCCATTTTGAGTAATTTCTAATTCCATATTCTCCACTGCGATATTGTAGCATATTTATTAGCCATTTTGCAACAAACAAAAAACTCCGATTAAAACAAAATCGGAGTTTTAAAAATAATAATTTAACCCTTTTTAGGTGGAGCCTTTTTTGGAGGAGCCTTTGTCGCCACTGGTTTTGTTGGCGCTGATTTTGGTGCTGCTTTTGGT
>JAFUKB010000016.1 GCA_017467895.1 Clostridia bacterium | reverse complement strand
GTACTCTGACACTGGCACAACCTCAGCAACAGCAACAAAAACAGCAGGCACATTTACTGCTTCATCAAAAACAATAAGCGAAAAAACAATCTCAACCTCGGCAACCGACTCAGATAAACTCTGGTGCTTAAGTTACTATGAGGCATGTAACTTCCTCGGTCAAAAAGACGCGACACTAACATCAAGTAGTGATACCTATAAAAAGAGTTATAAACTCCCAACCACAAGCCTTGCGGGTGACGGTACATTTGCCGGAACCGCTGGCATGTGGTGGTTGCGCACTCCGAGTTCGTCCTATGCGTACGCTGCGTTCTACGTGTATACCGATGGCCTCCTCCGTAACTCTTTTGCGTTCAGTGCGTGCGGCGCGCGTCCGGCTTTCCAAATCACTATTCCAGCATAAATTCAATTTGAGTTATTCAAGATTAAAATTGACTTAATTATGTAAAAAATTCAAAGCAGGCGCTTTGAATTTTTTTGTAGATTAAAAGTTATTTTAACAAGTCTTCATATTGTTGTTTAAATTTTGCATATTCTGTTTTAACCTCAGCAAACAGTGGCGAATTTTCGGTTATTGCTTGGGTTTCGCAAAGTAAGAAAAGGTTTCTAAAATCAATACTCTCGTAAGAAGTGCCAGAGGCAAGGTTATTACGGAAGATTTTGCCCTTTAAATTGTCAGGACAGAACCATGTGCGCACGGTTTCGTATGTTTTTTTAACTGATGGGCGAGAGTAGTCGTTATTTTTTAAGTTTTTTAATGAAGCAAGCACAAAATCACGAAGGAATGGGTCGCTTATTTTTTCATTTACTTCACTTAAAAATTTACCGTAAACGCGAAGGTCATGCAAGTTTTTATCAGCCGGCAGGGGTTTATGTGCTTCTTTTGCTTTTTCGTATGTATATTTAAACATAAAGGCGCGGGTTATTATGTCATACATTGCCAAACGCTCTTTGGTTGTGGTTTGCAGTTCGTTTTCAATTTGAGGAACGCTTGGGAATGGAATGATTAATGATTCGATTTTCTTTTTTGCCATTGAATTTATCTCCTAATTTGTTTTATTCTACCACACATATTTTTGTTTGTAAATAGGCTTTATTGTTGATTTTGTAGTGACTTTGCTTATGTTTTATTGTAATTTTGTGTTTAGTTGGTGCAGTTTAGAAGATTGTCGAATTAATTAATATTTGTGGTTTTGCAAATATTTTTTTATTGTTTTAGCACACTAGTTATATGAGTAGTGTAAGTGTTAACGGAGCCTTTGCGCTTTTTTTTGCAAATTTAATTAGCAAATTATTTGGGGCGGTTTACAGGTTACCGCTTTCTAATTTGCTTGGTGCTGAAGGGATTGGCTTATATCAAATGGCTTTTCCTATTTATTCATTTTTGCTCACGCTTATTACTGGTGGAATAAGCATAACGCTTACAAGGCAAATTGCAAGGCTTAGGGCAAACAAAGATGAATCCGCAATAAACAAGCAATTTTCGCTTGGCAAAAATGTTAGTTTGTGGGCGGGTGTTTTTTGTTGTATATTTTTAATTGCTATGGCATATCCGTTTAGTAGATTACAAGGAAACGACAATGCGATTTTAGGTTATTTTGCCATTGCTATTGGTTTTGTTTTTGCTTCGGTTTTAGGAGCGTATAGGGGATTTTATCAGGGGTTTGGGAACATGAAGCCCACGGCAATGAGTCAGGTGATTGAGCAGGTTAGCAAATTGTTTTTTGGACTTTTGTTTGCGGGGTTATTAATTAAGTATGGCATAATTTTTGGTGTGTTTGGTGCGTTGTTAGGGGTGGCAGTTAGTGAGTTTTTTGCCTTTTGTTATTTTTGTAAAATTAACAAAAGGCACATAAAAAAGCACAAAAGTGAATTAAGCAAGAGGGATTATTGGCAATTTTTAAAGCAAGTTGCACCAGTAAGCGTTTCGTATATGTTGTTGCCACTCTCAAGTTTGATTGACAGTTTTTTGGTTATTAATTTGTTAACGGGCAGTGGATTTTTAACAGGCGTTTCTACTAGCCTTTATGGCATTGAAACAGGAATGATTTTGCCATTAATTAATTTGCCAAATGTGCTTATTGGTGCACTTGCGCTTGCATGCATACCAGAAATTAGTTACAAACTTGGCGCAGGCATTAACCCTAAAGAACAAATAGAGAAGTTATTTAAAACTGTGCTTATATTTATTTTGCCTTGTGCAGTTGGAATGTTTTTGCTTGCAAAGCCTATTTTGGCGTTTGTATATCCAACGCTTGATGCAAGTTTGCTTAGTGTTGCGGTTAATTTACTTAAATTTTCGGTTTTTGAAATGTTTTTATTGTGCTTTATTACCGTTAGCAACTCACTTTTGCAGGCGTTTGCAAAAAGCAAGGTTAGCGCATGTTCGCTTGCGTTTGGGATTTTTGTAAAAGTTATTTTAACTGCTATTTTTATGTTAAACAAATCTTTAAATATTTGCGGTTTGGTTTTAGCAAGTGTGTTTGGATATTTTGTTGCATGTTTAATTAACATTTTAGCAATAAAAAGGCAAATTGGTTTTAGGCTAAAATTTATTGAAATATTTGCACCAATATTTTCATGTGTTGTTATGTCGGCTGGAATATTAATTTGGCTGGGGTTATTTAATGGAGAGTTGGGGGCTGTAAAATTATTTACATGTGTGATTTTGTCGGTTATTATTTATTTTGCATGCCTAATATGTTTTAGGCAGTTTGGAATGCAAGATGTTAAAAAAATCTTGCAAATTAAGGGTAATTAGTGCATACTTAAAGCAAATGAAAATTGACGGAAAAGAGTTTGGAAGTATTTTTTTAGCGCCAATGGCTGGTGTGAGTGAGGTGGGGTTTAGGCATGCGTGCAAAATGGCGGGTGCTGATTTAACCTTTACTGAAATGGTTAGTTCAAAAGCATTAATGTATGAAAGTCAAAAGACCAAAGATTTGTTAATTACCAGTGAGTTGGAAGATGTTAAGGCAGTGCAACTTTTTGGGCACGAGCCTGAGGTTATGGCAAGCGCTTGCATGCGTGAGGAGTTGCAAAAATTTGATTTAATTGACATTAATTTTGGTTGCCCTGCGCCTAAAATTGTTAATAATGGTGACGGTTCGGCACTTTTAAAAGACTTAAAACTTTTAGAACAAATTGTTGGCAAATGTGCAAAAGCAACAAACAAGCCTATTTCGTGCAAGTTTAGGCTTGGTTATGGGGCAAATGACAACATTGCTGTTCAGGTTGCAAAAATTTGTGAAAACGCAGGCGCAAAAATGCTAACAGTGCATGGGCGAACCCGCGCTCAAATGTATAGTGGACAGGTTGATTTAGAAAGCATTGCCAAGGTTAAGGCAAGTGTTAAAATTCCTGTTGTTGGCAATGGCGACATTATTAATTATGAGTCTTACTTAAATATGCTCAAAACTGGGGTTGATGCGGTTATGATTGGCAGGGGTGCTCTTGGTGACCCAAACATTTTTAACAGGCTAAAAAAACAGCCAGAAACTGACCTATTTGAACTTGTTAAACAACACATTTTAGAACTTTCTAAACATTATAATGACAGATATATTAATGTTACAATGCGCAAGCATCTTTTGTGGTATGTTGGTGGAATTAAGAATGCAACTGAAATAAAACAGCAAATTGCAACCAGTGACAATATTCAGCAAAGTTTAAAGTTGGTTGAACAACTTTTAAAAAACAAATAAGCGGTTTGACCTTTCAAACCGTTTTTTCTTGACATTTTGTATGTTATAATTTAGACTAATAAAGCGTTATATGCGCAAGTTATATTAAAGATAAAATTTATTATTTTGCCATTGCTTGCCTTGCAATGCAAAACAAAGGGGAGTTATGAAGAAGAAAAAAATTGTTGTTCAGTTTATTGAGGCTGGGCAAGGTCATATTGTTACGGCAGAAGCCATTGCTGAATGTTTAGAAAGAAAATATTCAGATAAAATTGAAGTTGTTCGCGATTATGCTTTCCGCGATAGTGGCGACAAAACTTTAGAAAAGTACGAAAAATTTTCTATTAACGAAGTTTATAAAGCAAACAGAAACAAAAGACATTTTGAAGCGCAATATGCTGCCATGAAAATTTTTGGTGAAATGTTCTCATTAAAATTTGTTTATTCAACAGTGTTTAGAAAGGCAAGAAATAAACTTATTAAACGCATGCAAACTTACGATGCAGACATGATTGTTTCTACATATTTTATGACTTATCATACTGGTATTGTTGCAAAACTCAAAGGCAAGGTTAATGCAGAGATAGTTGCTTATGACCCAGACCACAATGTTCACGGCTGGTGGGATAGGCGTGGCGATTTGTTTATTGTTAATAACAAATCTGCAAAAAAAGAGGCCATTGAAGTGCGCAAAATGCCTGCAGATAAGGTTGAGGCGGTTAACTTTATGGCTCGCCAAATTATTTTAGATACTAACGAAAGCAAAGAGTTTTATAGAGAAAAATTGGGCATTCCAAATGACAAACTTGTTGTCCTTTTGGCAGATGGCGCCTATGCTGCCGCCAAGTTAGAAGAATACACCGACGCCCTTTTGCAATCTGACAAGCCATTGACGGTTATTCCTGTTTGTGGAAAAAATGAAAAAGTTTATGAAAAATATATGGCTTTAAAAGACAAAACAAAGCCTAATATTACTCTTATGCCTCAACCATTTTTAACAAATATTCCAGAGTTTTATAAGGCGGCGGACATTTTTGTTACCAAAGGTGGCCCAAACGCTATTACCGACTGCGTATTTATGGGAACTCCTGTTATGATTAATTTTTATACAGGTCCTATTGAAGAAACAACAATGCGCATTATGACCGAAGAGTTTAAATGTGGCATTGACATGAAAAGTGTTAAAGACGGCATTGCAAAAATTGAAAGTTGGGTAGATGATCGCACTGAACTTGACGAACTTGCAAAACACACCTCAGCACTTGACAAAACCAAAAACGGCGCTGAAGAAATTGCTGACATGTTGGCTGCAAGGGTGTTAAAAGAAGATTAACGGTTTGATAAAAAAATACATTAATTGAAAATCTACTTATTATAAATTACATATTAAAAACGCTTTGAAATTTTTTCAAGGTGTTTTTTTTGTTTTGTCTAAGTTTTATGTTAAATGTCAATGATAAAAAAACATATAAAAATTGTTTGTAATAATTTGAAAAAAATATTAAAATAATTTAAATGTGGAGATTTTATGAAGAGTTTTTTTAAGTATGCTTTAGTTGTTATTGTTTGCTTTGCTTGCATGTTTATTTACAATATGTTTCAAGCACCAACTGTTGTTGGCATAACCAAGGGCGAAAGCAATGGTGTTTATGATACTTATATTGTTAGTTATAGCGATGGAAGCAAAAATACTTTAACCATAAAAAATGGTGTAGATGGCGAGGACGCGCAAGACATTAGCATTGATGATTTATATCTTGCAACAAAAACAGCAAAAGGCTATGGCGATGACTACACGCTTTTGGACTTTATTGAAGAGTATATGGCTTTTAGTGTTGAAGAAAAAGACGAGGCAAAAGCATATTTGGGGGCACTTTCAACAGTTGAGGTTTATTGTGAGTTTCCTACAACTTTAAACTTTTCTACCTATGACATGGGTTATGATTTGACCATTGGTTCAGGAATTATTTACAAACCTGAAGGAGCGGGGGCTAGTGAATATTATGTAATAACAAATTATCATGTTGTTTACTATTCTGAGAGTTTAACCTCGGATTGCATTGCAGAAAAGTTTAATTGTTTTTTATATGGTTCAAATGTAGAAATTGAAGAAGAGGAACTTTCGTTTGGTGGATACAATTTTACTTACGGCAATGACGCGATTGCGTGTGAGTATGTTGGCGGATCAATGGAATATGATATTGCAGTTTTAAAAGTTTTAGATTCTAGCAAAATCACCTCTTCTAATGCCAGAGCGGTTATGGTTAATTATGATGATGTAACTGTAGGGCAAACAGTTGTTGCGGTTGGCAATGCCGATGGTTTGGGCACAAGCGTGACAAGAGGCATTATTAGTGTTGACAATGAATATGTGACTATGCTTGCAAGCGACGAGGAAACTGAAATTACATTTAGGGCAATGCGCACCGACGCGTCGGTTAATGGCGGAAACTCGGGTGGCGGATTGTTTAATGTAGATGGCGAGTTAGTTGGCATTGTTAATTCAAAAATTGTTGATGAAGAAATTGAAGGAATGGCGTTTGCTTTGCCAGCAGTTGCCAGCATAAGGCTTGCGGACAATGTTATTGCAAATGCAACATTATCTAGCAAAAGTCCTAAAAAAGTAGATTTGGGGCTTACATTAGCAGTTAAAAGTAGCAGTGCGCAATATGATGGAACTACTTTGAGTATAAAAATTGTTGAAGATGTTTATGTTTCTAAAGTAAAAGCAAACAGTGCTTGCCACAGTAATTTGTTAGTTGGTGACAAGTTGATTAGTGTACTTATTGGTGGCGAGTTATTTAAGATTGATCGAGAATTTAGGCTGGACGATTTAAGTTGGCTTATTACACCTAACAGTGTTGTAGTGTTTAACATTTTAAGGTCTAATGCCGAGGTAACTGTGCCTATTGCGATTGGGGCAGAAGACTTTAAAGCAGTTGCATAAATAAAATTGTTGCAAACATTTTATTTGTGTGATAAACTTTTTTAAAATATTATGGAGAAAAATATGATTTCTAACAAAGGATTAGTGGGCATTAGTGCCTTTATGAGCAGTTGTGACGATTTGATTAACGGCAAGTTTATTTTTGCAGGCAACAAAGTTGCAAATATTTTAAAAGCCATTAGCGAATCGCCAGAACTTTATGAAGTTATTGCTGAATGTTTAAAAGATTACAATTATGAAAAAGAATTTGGCAGAGCAAAGGTTAAACTTCCAACTAAACGCGGTTCGTTTAAGATGCCAGAAGAAAACACTGCAATTATTCCTATGGTTTTTTGTATTTTGGTTGAAATTCAAGAAAATAAAATTGATTTCAAACAATTTTTAGCCGATTATTTTGAAAGTGATGACGATGATGTTTCGCAATTTGAAAATTTTGCTCAAACGGTTATTGTTCCTTTTAAAAATGCCATTGCCTATTTATTTGACATTGAAGGGCAAAACAAGTTTAAACCACAGCCCGAAGAAGAAAAAAAGCAGGCGCAACAGCCAAAAGCAGTTCAAACAGAAAAGTCAAGCAAGCAAGATGAATATTTTGCTGACATAAAAACTGTTTGTGCCGACATTTTGGACGAAATGAATTTTATTAAAATTAAACCTGAAATAGAGGAAGATATAAAGTATTTAATTGAGGCAACCAAAAAGGCGGTTGAGGCAAAGCAAGTTTCGCAAGTTAACGCATTTGTTATTGGAACCATTTATGCTTTAAAGCAAGTTAGAAAATTGCGCAAATTTGAAAGCAACTTTAGAGATGCAATGGAAGAGTTATATTTGTAGAATACTGTTAACAAACATGCTTACTACATTAAATCATAAAAATATAAAAAGATGCTTAAAATATCACTAAGGAGTTTTTAGTGATATTTTTTGTTATTATTTTAGCAGTTGTGCAAGGTTTAACCGAGTTTTTGCCTGTTTCTAGCAGTGGGCATTTGGTTCTTTTAAACAAATTTTTTGGCATTCAAAACGATTTTTTATTGCTTTCGGTTGTGTTGCATATGGCAACATTATTTTCGGTGCTTGTGGTTCTAAGAAAAGAGGTTTGGCACATTGTTAAGCACCCATTTGGAAAACTTTCGCGCAATTT
>JAFUKB010000015.1 GCA_017467895.1 Clostridia bacterium | reverse complement strand
TGCCACCACTCAACTTAATCTCTTTTTGTTCTTTTAAAATGTTTAACAAAGATACAACTTTCATACGCAAATCTCCAAGCATTATTATACCACTTTATCAAGTGTTTTTCAATCTTTTAAAATGGATTTATCTTGGCAAGACAGGCTATTGCTCCAAATTATTCTTGCCCAAAACAAGTTCTACAAGTTCATCAACAAAAGTGCAATGCATTGCTTCTGCCGAAGTCAAATCATAATTTTTTGCAAGCAATTTTCGTTTTTGTTTTGCCCTTGCCAACGCAAGTTGCAAATTTTGTTTGATTTCTGGCACTTTTGCATAAACATCCATACTTTCAGTATAGTTTTTAATGTGTTGATTTTTTAACTCGTCTTTTGTATTTTGTGACGAGGTTTGGCTCTTTGGGTGTTCTTCAAAATGGAACAAAAACCAAGTTTCAAAACAAGGGTTTGAGGTTATTATTTTAATATTTGGATTTTTAGTTTGCAAATCATTTATTAAGTTAGCCCTTGAAGAATCCAAATCAACATCAATCAGGCAAAATGCCTTATCGCCATCAGCAAAGTTCATATCATATTTTTTAATATAATGTTTTGCTGTTTTAATCATAGATTTTGGATCTGTTGCTTCCGACTTCTCTATTTTTAAATTGATAACTCTATTTCTAAAATGGCAAAAATAGTTATATTCTGTTTTATTTTTGCCCTCACACACCACAAGGTATGTTGTTTTTTGTATTTCTTTTCTAGAATTATTGGCGTTTAATCTTCCCACAAATCACCGCCCTTGGTAATAAATGGAACCGAGCCGTATCTACCAACCAAATAATTTTTTTCAACATTTTCGGTTTTTCGTGGAGAAAAATCTGCCAAACTAAACAGCCTACTCATGCCGGTTTCATAATCTTTTTCAGCAAACCAAATTTGGTCACGACGCAAAATGTCTAAGTCTTGCAAATTTGTGTCATGCGAGTTGCAAATTAGTTGAGCATTATTTTTGTTTATGTCTTTATCGCAAAACAATTCAACAATATATTTAACAAGCAATGGGTGCATACTGCGGTCGATTTCATCAAGAACAAGGGTTTTGCCATATTTTAATGTTTGAAACAAAATTGGTGCAACATTAAACAAGTTTTGCGTACCAAACGATTCATCTTCAAGTTTTAACAAATATTTTTCACCATTTATGTCATGAACAGTTTGAAATTCTAACACATTAAAGTTATCACTATCAAACGAGTCTTTGTTTGTTAAAAGTTTTAATGCACTAATTAAATTACTGTAATATGGCGACTCTTTGTTCAACTTTTTATCATTCATTTTAAAATCTGAAATGTTTAAGTCTGCATGATTCAGCAGTTTAATACAAAAGTTTTTATATTCATCAAATATTTTTTTGCGTTTAAAACTTTCAATTAAGTTTGAATTTAAGCGATAATCAAAAACAACATACAAATCGCTTATAACAAACTCAACAACGGGTTGAGTAACTTCATAGTTCCAACTAGACGCTGTGCAAACAAATAGTTTGTTTGGTGGATTTCTAAGCGAAATTGCCTTTAAAAGCCTTTGGTCAGAACTAAAAACATAATTGTTAACATTTGAGCGTGTAAAAACATTTGTTGGTTTGCTTGATTTATACATGTCTAAATACTCATCAATAACCTCGGTTGCAGTGCATGAAAAGCCGTAAACATATTTTATTCCATTTTTTACAAAGGTTAATTCAAACTGACAAGGCATATTTGACAATTTATTATCAAATTTAAACTGCCTAACTGGAATATGTTGCTCGGAAGACAACCCATTAGAATGCAAAAAAAACTGCCTAACAAAGTTCATACCCCTAAACAAACCTGTTTTACCCGAAGCATTTGCCCCAAAAATCACACTAACCAAAGAAACCTTGTTATTAAGGACTTTTGCAGTATTGGATTCTACATGTGCCTTATCTGCATTGCATATTGTTGAAAAAGTTTGAGCCGAGCCATAAGACAAATAGTTATTTATTGAAAAATCTAAAAGCATATTTATTTTCTCCTAAGTTGAATGTATTTTAACATGTGTATATACAAAAAATCAAGTCTTGTGCCAACATTTTAATAATATTTTTGGAATTTTTGCAAAAAATATGCAAAAAACACAAAAATATTGGCAATTTTACAAAAGTGCGACCAAAACCACCAAAAAAAGTTTACTTTTAAAAAAATGTGCTATAATCACTTATGTGAAAAAAAATAAGGAAATTTTGCCAAAAAATGTTTCACATAAAAAAATGAAAATTCTATTAAACAATTTTTAAGGCAATATGCCTATATGGCAATTTAATAAAATCAAAAAATGCTACAATGTGTTTCTTTGTAGCATTTTTTATTTAATATTAATAGTTTAAGCGCATTTTCAACAACAAACTGCCCAGTCTGGCGAGATTGTTTTAAGAATTTCTGCCATCGTTTGCGCTTAGTGAATTGGTTGTTTTAATTTTTGGAGCGTTTGGGTTGGTTGTTACAAAAGACGAAGTTGCATGCCTATCGAACCCTGCTCTTGAAAATGCTGACGACATGCTCATCATTTGCATTGCGGTTTCGTCAACCTTGTCTGGCTCGCAAAGTTCAAACTTAACAAGCACGGTTTTAACTGCTTCAATATATTGCTCCATTGTTATTGGCTTGCTTTTGTCAGCAAATCTATCAACAATTTCGGCACCACTTTTAACTTTTTTTCTACGGTCAAAATATGCTTTTATTGCAGACTCGGTTTTTTCGCCCTTTAATGCTTTTGCCATTTCGGTTAAAGCATTTTCCATTTCTTGTGGGTCAAACATAAGCGACGAAAGCCTGTCGCCTTTGCTGTGTTGAACATAGTGCATGCCACGCATGTGCGCCAAATCGCCAACAGGATACAAGCAATGCGCAAAGCCTCTGCCCTGCTCATAGTTTGGCAGTTTAGAATCCCAGCAAGCGTCTTCAACATAATAGCCATCAAGTCCGTACTTTTCGTCTTTTATCCACACCAAATTGTGGCAGTGCCCGCCCTCCATATCAAGCGAGAGCGACTTTTTGTATAGTTCACAGCCAACAATCATGCATTTTAATTCTGGCATGTCAAGTTTGTCTACAATGGCTTTAACAAACGACGCATAGCCCGAACAAACAATTTTGCCGTTTTTAAAAATTCCCGGAATAACTCGGCACTCCTCAGTTCCGCCCTCTTTGTAGGCAAAGTTTGAGGTTATATATTTATGAATATACACCATTGCTTCAAACGGCGAAAGGTTTTGTTCTTTTATGCGTTTGGCAATGTTGTCAATTTCTCTGTTTGCAACAACAACATCTTTAAGCGTCCACGAGCGCTTAATCATGTCGCCATCAATTACATCGGCATATTCATTAACCATAATATATGATTTCATGCCCGCGCCATGCAAACTGTTGTTTAAGTCAATAAGTCGCCTTAAGGTTTCGTTTGAAAACAAATAGTCAATTTGGTCATCGTTATTTTTGCTTCGCATTGGCGAGTTAACAACAATTTTAACCTGTTGCCCCTGCCCAAGAAGCGTTTTGCAACGCTGTTCTAAAAGTGCAATAATTTCAGGATTCTCGGCGTCTTGTTTGCTTATTTTAAAATATACAGTTGCAAACTCCTCTTCAGCGTTTGCCACTGCACTATAAGACGACTCGTGCGGTTTAAACATTGCAACAAGCATGCCATGCATAATTTCAAGTTGTGCATTGTCAAGTTTTGAAGCATCGGCATAATCTTCTTGCGCCTGAGCAATTTCTTGCTTTCCTGCGCCAGACGCTAGCAACATGTTAACGGTATAGTTGGTATATAATGTTGCAAGTTCTTGCCTTTGTTGCTCGCTAAGTTGCTCAACAGGTTTTGAAAGGCAAGGATATTTTTTGTTAAACTCTGCAATTTTTTCGGCATTTTTAAGTGCGTTTTCGGCATCAAATTGTCTTGCAAAATCCAATCTAGAAATATACGCCTGCTCGCGCTCTTGCATAATTTGCTCTAGCGTCATGGTTGTTAACATTGCAGTGTCAATAATCATATTTAATTTCTCCCTTCTCTTTCTGCCTGCTCGTGTGCAAGAACACTTGAACCAACAACATAAAATGCATTGCTCGCACCCTCTCTAAAGCAACGGCATGCTCTCTCTGCATTGTGCTCCATAATTGCGTCAACCACCTCTTTAACTTTTTGAGGTGTTGCATTTGGGTGATTTTTTGAAAGTACCTCTGTTAACGCCCTTTGCATAGACTCATATCCAAGCGGAGTACTTTCGTCACAAAATGCCTCATAAACCATTTCGTTGAATGTTCCAAGCCTTTGGGTGCTAAGTTTTGACCTTTCTTCGCTTCTGCGAGACGAAATTGCCCTGTCAGCCATGCTGAATATGCTATCTAGTTTGGTTGAGAATATAAGCACCGTGCTCTTGTTAATGCAATCTTCAATCGACTCGGCAGAAATATCGTCCAATAAGCCAAGATCTAAAATAAACGAATCAAAACTAGAAACCATTTCGTCAATCGAAATTCTGCCAGCAATGTCGTACATGGTTTCTGGATTGGTGTCAAACATGTGCCCAATATGCATTAATATTTGCTCAATCGCTTCGGTTTGCTCGGCAAGTTTTTGTTTGCAATCTTCAATGGCACTAAGATGCTCAGCATCATCAAGCATGCCTTTTTGCCTTTCTAAACTTGCAAGCGAGGAAGCATAAAAATCAACCATTTTAAAGTCTGAAAGTTTTGTGCGTAAGTTGGATAAAAATGCTTGTTTCATTTCTTCTTTGTTGCCATTTAACACGCCTTGAGTGTAAGCGTTTGCAACCTTGTCGGCATAGGCAATAAGTTCGTCAACGCCCTTGCCTTGTTTAATTATTTTGTCAAATTCATAACCAACCTCGTTTGGAAGTTCTGTCATGCCAAGTTCAACAAAATATTCCCTAATGTCGTTTAATGCCCTGCCCATAACAGCAAAATGTGCTTCAAAATCGTTTACAATTTCATCGGCAAGAGCAGTATACTCAACAAGCCTTTGTGCAAGCGAGCGATTGCCCTTTGCGTGTTCCTTAAGTTCAGGCGACATTACAAACCTTTCGCCAGAAAAACTTGTGCTTCTTTGCAAATAGGCATTATAAGACTTGTGCTTGTTTTTTGCCATTGCTTTGGCAGTTTTAACAGTAACATGTGGGGCTTTTCCAATCGGTGTTGCCGGCGCTTTTGGTTTGGTGGTGCTTGTGTCTAAAATGTAGGTGTTTAAATGCTCAATGTCTTTAAGCGGAACCAAAAAGTGATTAAGGTTAAAATCTTGCCTTTGCCCACGAGAGCAATCCCATGTTGGGTCAACATAATAATAACCATTTAAGCCATATTTTGGGTCATTGATATAAATAACCAAGTTTTGATGATAACCACTAACATACTCATTATCACGCGAGCATGCAACATGGTTTGTAAAAATTTTAATGTTTTGGTCGCCCTCTCGTTCAATAATGGCTTTAAGCAGTGCCGAGAAGCCAACGCATACAATTTTGTCGCTGTTTAAAACACCCATAACCGAGCGCGATTGTGAAAAATGTTCGGTTTGGTCCTCAAATTTATAGTTATGCCTAGTAACATCTAAATAAGCCGAAAGCAACTTTTCTAACGGCGAAAAACTTTTGCCCCTAAGCGCGTCAGCCGATTTGTCTATTTTTGCATTGGCGGTTTCAACCTCTTCAACGCTCCAAATTTGCCTGTAGTCATCAAACCCAAAAGTTATGCCTTTTGACATTAACCTGTCGCGAAGTGCCTTAACACTCTCCCACTCGGCAGGCGAAAAGCGAGTTTCGCCCTCGTTAAGTGCAATAATAATGTCATGAGGTTCTAAGCCAAAATTAGCAAAACGCTGAGTTGCTTCGCCAATATTCCTCATGAACTCTTCATTCATTAAATCAGCCTTGTCAATAAGCCCAACTACTTGCAAGGTAGGGTCATTTTCTCTTAACTCTTTAAACCTTGCCATGGTCTTTGAAAACTCTGGCTCTTCTAATGTGTGTATATAAAACTTATTCATGCTTTTATTTTACTTTAAAACACTCGTTTTGTCAATAACCATACCATCAAAACTCTTTGACATAGCAATAAAATTAATGTAAACTATGTGATGTTAAAATTTAAGCAATCACTGTTTGCATGTTCAAAAATAAAATCATATAAATTATTAAAAGGAGAAAAAAATATGGCAAAAAATAATTTTGGAAAGGTTGTTAACTTTATCGCCTTTGTTGGCTTAACTTGCGTAGCCATTGTGCTTATTTTACAAAGCATATTTGCTGACGGCGGGCTTCTGGGCGCACTAAGAGTAATTGGCGAAAGCATTGCCTACCTTATTACTGCAATTTCGGCATTCTTTTATGTTAAAAGCAAACGCAATGTTTGGTGGTATGTTGCCTACACAACCTTTGTTGTTTTAGTTGTTGTGTTTATGGTTATTAGGTAAAAATAAAGAAAAAACAGCCAACTTTAAAAAGTTGGTTGTTTTTTTGTGCTTTAGTTAAGAATAAACATATTGCCGACGAAGACTAAAATCGCGTAGCGTTATTACGAGGAGCAAAGAGCCAAGCGCGAAGCATTTGGCTAGACGCGACGAAGACTAAAATCAATGCCTGCATACGTGCCAGCAGTTTGGCGCGCATGGGTTGCACTGCAACCCATTTTGCATTTGCAAAATTATGCAGGAATTGTTATTTGGAAAGCCGGACGCGCGCCGTAGCGACTGTAGGCATAGTTGCCGTTCACGTTACCACCCTTAAGCACACAGTACGCAGAGGAGCCACCGGACGAGAACGGAGAACGCGACCACCAAGCAGCGGCAGTATTCCCTCCATCGTAACTTTGGTAGGCTATCAAGTTATCATAAGTAGTGCCAGAAGCAACATTAGTGCCTTCAACGCCATTAACATATGTTAGTTCGGCTAGACTTGGTGCCCAAAAATAATCATCCGTGAATAATTCTGGGTTACTTGTTTTAAATGTGTTTTCAAATGTTGCATAATCTACGCTATTTTTGTCGGTTGTATACAGTTCTGACAAATTGCGGGCAGTTATGCCATATTTTTCTTTATTTTGATATAGATAATCACTGCTTATGCCGAATCTATCCAAGAAATTGATTTGCACGCTTGTGTCTGGCTCGTATTTTTTGCTATCACTAGAATTTGCTTTATAATATTGTGATACTTGATTTGATGATGTGCTTTTAAAATATGCCCTTAGGTTGCTTGTTGCATAATTATGGGCTGATATATATACTGAGCCTGATTGATATGTATTATGAGCATAGTTGTTCGTTGAAGAACTGTAATAATCATTACAGTATGATAAACCATAGTTTGCCATTCCAGTACCACCACCAACTGCACTTAGCACATATTCTGAGATAAAATAATATGTATTGCCTGCCTTCGGCTCGCTTGCACTATCA
>JAFUKB010000014.1 GCA_017467895.1 Clostridia bacterium | reverse complement strand
TCATAATTTTGTTTTATCTTTTGGTTCAACAAACTTGTTACCTCTTCCTTTTTTAACCATAGCATATGTATCTCAAAACACTTTTTTTTGTTCGTTCGTCATAATAAAACTTGGGCATAATCTTACAAAAAAACAACGCATTTCAATTAGTTGCATATCGTCGGGTGTGCTTAGTGGTTTAATTTTGCTTGGAATACTATGCTTTTTATTTAATCCAAGTTTAATTTATTCCGACATGCCATTTGCACAGGTTGCCATTGGTATAAACCCACTTTTTAGCGTTGTTTTTGCTATTATTTTGTTAGGCTCAATTATTACAACATATGTAACCAGTTTAGCCTCATTAAAAGAATATTTTAAAATAGAAAAAAAGCACAACAATGTTTATTTGCTACTGTTCATTATTGTGCTAATTAGTTTATTAAATTTTGGAAATATTGTTGAATATTTATATCCAATTATTGGTGCGTTTGGTTTTGCATATTTTTGCAGAGTTTGTGCGTTTAAAAACGCTCACAAAAGTTTAAATTCTTTTAACTTTTTTCTCCAAAAGCCCAACAAAGAAATACATTCCGCCAGCCAGCAAGCAAAGCACAACCGTGCTAGTTAGAACAATATCTAATTTAAAAATTTGGCTTCCATATACAATTAAATAACCCAGCCCCGCTTTGCTAACAAGATATTCTCCCATTATTGTTCCAACCCATGCCATGCCTACATTTATTTTTAAAACAGAGATAAATTCAACCAAGGCATTAGGGAGTATTAGTTTAGTTAAAATTTGAAATTTGCTTGCCCCAAAAGATTGCATAAGCAATATTTTATCCTTATCACAGTTTAAGAATGCCGACAGCATTGAAAGTATAGTAATAACAATACATATAAGAACACACATGGTTATTATTGCGTTAGTTCCTGCACCAACCCAAATAATAATTAATGGTCCAAGTGCTATTTTAGGCAAACTGTTTAGCACAACAATATATGGATCTAAAACGCTCCTTAGTTTATTACTCCACCACAGCGCAATCGCAATTAATGTGCCAAGAATTGTTGCTATTGCAAAGCCTAGCAATGTTTCGCCAAGAGTTATAAATATATGGTGTAACAAATTTCCAGTTGCAAACAAGTCTACCACCGTTGTGCAAATTCTTAGTGGCGAACTAAAGAAGAATGCATCTAGCACTCCCACTTGAACAAGCACTTCCCAAAGCACCAAAAACAGTGCCAAAATTAACACCTGATAAATTTTTGTTGTTACTGTATCTTTTTTAATTTTTTTTAGATATTTTATATATTTCGGAGAATAGTTATTATTTTTCATTTGATAATTCCTCCCAAATTTTATTAAAGTATTTAGAAAAATGCTTCTCTTCTCTGCGCTTAAACGGCGTTAAAGCGTTATCAAATTCAAGTTGTTCAACACATTTTAAAGTCGCAGGGCGCGATGTTAAAACAAATATCCTATCCGCCATTGAAATTGCTTCAGAAATATCATGTGTAACCAAAATTGCCGTTTGCTTTTCTTGGCGGATTATGTTTTTAACATCATCACACACATCTAGTCGAGTTTGGTAATCTAGTGCAGAAAATGGCTCATCTAACAGCAACAATTTTGGTTTAACAGCCAAAGTTCTAATTAATGCAACACGCTGACGCATGCCTCCTGAGAGTTCCGAAGGGTGTTTATTTTTGAAATCTGCAAGACCATATTTAACAAGCAGTTCATCAATATATGCAGTATCAGCGTCAACCCGCTTACTCTTTATCTCTAATCCTAGCAAAATGTTTTTATATATAGTCCGCCATTCAAACAAGTGGTCACGCTGAAACATATACCCTATGTTGGCAGTTTTAACACTTTCGCCGTCGAGCATAATTTTACCCTCTGTTGGTTCCAAAAGCCCAGCCACAAGAGAAAGAATCGTTGTTTTTCCACAACCGCTTGGCCCAACTATTGCAATAAATTCACCTTTTTTAATATTAAAATTTAAGTCGTTTATAGCATTAAACTCGCCTGTTTTTGTAAAATAATTAAAATAAACATGGTCGAATATTAAGTAATTTTCCATGAATCCTCCACAACAAAAAAACCTTCCAAATCATAGTATTTGGAAAGTCTTTTTTTTGTGAGAAATGTTTTTTAAATAACTTGTAAGATTTTTTTGAAAACCTTTTTAAAATCGGCACCAACTTTTTGGGCTTGAATTATGTCAAAACTTGCATCGGCTTTTACTATTGTTTTCATAATAATTGAATCGCCCAAAATGTCGCAGGTCATGTCTGTTATGTTGCCCATGCGAGATTTATCCATTGCTGAAGCAAGTTGAACAAGCACGCCAAGTTTGCGTATTGCATCAAAATCTTCTTCGGTTAAAATTGCGTTATATTTCATAAACTCTGCAAGAGAAATATTATCTAAATTTTGCGCCTTACAAGCAAATGCTGCAATTAATATATCTTTTTGAGTTACGCCTTTAATTTTTGAATTAATAATAATTTCAAAACTCTTGTTTGCGTAGTTTTCAAAACCAATTCTAGTTCCGCAATTATACATTGATGCAGCGATACGAAGTGGTTTAATATAATTACGAGGCAACTTATGAATTACCTTTAATTGCTTAAACAGCATAATTGCAAGGTTATAAACATTAACCGTGTTAGAAAGTTCTCTATCATAAAAAGTTCTAATAGCGTCTAGGCTTGCAGTTAGCATGTCGGTTGGGAAAACATGTTCTGGCAAATCACATGGAAGTGCTTGCATAGTAACGCCTTCATCATACGCTCCTGCACAAACGCTTAGGCATGGGGCTTTGCACATTTGCATAATTGCTTTAATTATTGCAAGTCCACTAGCAAGGGCGTCCGCCCTGTCTTCTGAGATGCCTTTTAATTTTTTTGTTTTATCAAGGTCAAGTGTTTTAACTAAGTCATATACGGCATTAAACGAATCGCTTGAAACCATATAATTATTTTCTATATCAAGAGGGTATTTGCTCATCTTGCGAGAAAGTTTGCCTAGGCTTTCAAACACACTGCCCGCGCCAACAAATGTTGTTTCTGGCTCAATATTTGCCAAGAAATCGTTGCTTTTAATAAGATAATCAATTTCTTCAACCATTTGTTCAAGTTTTTCTTCTGGGTCTAACACATCAGCAAATTTTTCTGCCAAATTCAAATAACCATATTGCAATGTTTGAGTATTTAAAATAGTTCGCCTATTAAACTGCATAATGTGGGTCTTATTAGGTGCAATAAACACGCCAATGGCTTTTGAAACATCTATAGAGTTTGTTATGCCACGATAAACAAGTTTAACCTCTTCATCGGCTGACAAAATTGAAAAAGCAAAACCTGTATTATTAGAAACCTCTTCTAAAAAACTTTTTTGATTTTTTGCTCTTCTAAAAAAACTTTCTGCCACGGCATAGATTTTGCTTACATTGTTTGCGTCACAAATTTTGCGATATAGTTTTAAAATTGTAAGTGCCTCAGTTACAATGTTTGGCTTAATCAATCCTGACTGCTCTATCGAGAGCCCCAACTTAACATGCTCGGTTACTTCATCAAAAAGATTATAGTAGCCATTTGGTGCATAATCAATAAGCGAAAGTTTTATTGTGTCTGCGCCAATTTTTACTATTGCTATTTTTTCCATAATTAAATTCCTTAAATTTTAATAGTTAATTTTAATTGCTTGAACTGGGCAAGACGCCTCGCATGTTCCGCATTTTATGCAAATATTTGGGTCGATTTTTGCTTTGCCGTCTGAATCAAACGAAATTGCACCAACAGGGCAAAGTTGAACGCAAGCGCCACAACCAATACATTTGTTTTTATCTACCATATTAAATCTCCTCATTAATTGCCAATTATTTTATATAATATGACAAATTTAATCTTATGAATAGCCACATTTGCGCGTAAATTACACAAAAATAACACGCACAACCAATGCCTTTGCTGTGATTTTAACATATATTTTTTAAAAAGTAAATTACTAATTTTAATAAATAAAGAAATTTTGCTTTTTTCTGCAAATTTTTACATATTTTTGTTTTTTTTACTCAAAGTATTTTTGCAAACCAAAAAAAAGGAGTTAAAAATGAAAAGTAAAAGATTATTTGGTACTATTGCATCATTGTGTTTATCTATTGCCCTGCTTGCGTTTGGCGTTTATGCCGCAGGTGCTGTAACATTTAATGTAACAAACACAGTTACTTACACATTTAGTGATGTACTTGTTGATGTAACTGCAACGCTTTATAAGGCCAATTCTGGAACTGCCAGCATTGTTGGTTCTGACACTGTAACGACTCTTGGTGACGAGGCTTGGAGTGTTGTTTCTGATGGAGTTACAAATGGCACACTAAAATCGTACACAGGTTCAGACGGTGTATACACTCAAGACAGTGCTGCCAGCACGGTTAATTCAAGCATTGCATTTAACATGAACAATGCCTTTGCATACAAAGTAACCGTTGAATTTAGCACGGTAAGCACTTCTGGAGTTACTGTTACTTACAACGACACAGCCTTTGTTGACAGTGCCACAGACGACAACATTACACTTGTTGTTGACGCCAATGCAGAAAACGCATCTATTGTAGTTGGTGACACCTACACATTTACTTATTATGTGCTTTTGGAAGACGCAACAACAGAAGTTGATATTTCGCTTCCTACACTTAACTTTACTGTAAACAAAACAACTGCTTAGTTGTTTTAGGAAGTTGCTTTAAATGCAATTACAAGGAAAAATCTCAATTACATTGCATGTTTAAGTTACAAAAATATACAGTAGTCAATTAAAAACCAGTCATTTTATTCGCATTATTTTTGCATACTTATAAAAAAGACTATCCTATTCTTGTTGTTATTGCATTCTTAAAAAAATCTCGGTTTTAAAACGCTAACCCGAGATTTTTTTAATTTAATTAGTTTTTAGCGTCAACTTTTGCCATATGGCTAACAAGGTCAACAACTTTGTTTGAATAACCCCATTCGTTATCATACCATGCAACAAGTTTAACAAATTTTGGGCTAAGCATTATGCCTGCCTTTTCATCAAAAATGCAAGTTCGAGAGTCGCCAATAAAATCAGATGAAACAACCATATCATCGGTATAACCCAAAATGCCAGCAAGGTCGCCCTTTGAAGCCTTTTTAATGGCTTTGCAAATGCCCTCGTATGTTGCTTCTTTTTTAAGTTTGCATGTTAAATCCACAACCGAAACATCTAATGTTGGAACACGCATGCTCATGCCAGTTAATTTGCCTTCAAGTTCAGGAATAACAACGCCAACTGCTTTTGCTGCACCTGTTGACGAAGGGATAATGTTATAAGACGCTGCTCTGCCACCACGCCAATCTTTTTTAGTTGAACCATCTACAGTAAGTTGAGTTGCTGTTGTTGAGTGAACAGTTGTCATTAAACCTTCTTCAATTCCAAAAGCATCGTTTACAACTTTTGCAAGAGGTGCCAAGCAGTTGGTTGTGCAACTAGCGTTTGAAACAATATTCATATCTTTTGTGTATTCTTCATGATTAACACCCATAACAAACATAGGCATTTGTTTGCCCGGAGCAGACACAACAACTTTTTTTGCACCGGCTTTTAAGTGTGCTTCTGCTTTGTCATATGAAGTAAACACACCTGTTGATTCAACAATGTACTCTGCACCACATTCTGACCAAGGAATAAGGCTTGGGTCTTTTTGTGCATAGAATTTTATTTGTTTACCATTTACTTTTAAAACATTAGCCTCTGCATTTACACCAACTTTGCCTTTAAACCAGCCATGAATTGAATCATGCTCAAAAAGATATTTAGCATATTCAACATCCAAAAATGGGTCATTTATGCCAACAACCTCAATGTCATCTCGCTCGCTAGCCACGCGAAGAACAAGCCTACCTATTCTTCCAAAACCGTTAATTCCAACTTTAATTTTTTTCATTTTTTACTCCTTTAAAAAAAATATATTACAAACGCTAATTTTTTAAAAAGCGTTTTATAACCAAAATACTAATAATTTGTTTGTTTAATAGTTGCCTTGCCCGTTATATTTTCACCAATTTGTGTTTTTATAAACCAATTAGTGCCAAACAGCAACGAAAGCACAATACAAATAAAAACTGAAAGCCAAATTACAATATTTGTTAAAAGGTCAAAGTGTGCTCTAAAAATAAAGAACACGACCAACAAAACCGCCATAATACCCAGAGGAACAAATGTTTTTAAGGCGTTTTCTGTTTTTGAATAACTTAATTTATAGTTTTTTTCGCCATCAATTTGCAAAACTGTTGCACCCGACCATGAAAACGAACGCATTAAATTTGATGGGCATTCTAATTGCTTTAACACACAAGACGGATTTGTGCCAAAAGCAACGCATGCATGATTTGCATATGTTATTGATTTGGCATAAAACAACTTTGCAAGTTTATTAAAAAGGTTACAAAAAAAACCTTTTATGCCCGAGTAATGTTTTTTATAGCAGACTATTGTGTTTGGCGTTTTAATGCCATCGGTTAATTTTTTTAAATTTTCAAATGAAGTCAACTGGCGTATAACCACAATATTTTGCTTTGTACATAGTGCTGTAACCGCATTTAATATTGCTTCAACATTTTCACTTTTGTCAACATTAAAAAATTTGAATTTGTTAATGCTGTTATTTGTTTGCGCCGAGCAAAACAGCACCTCATAATCTGTGTAGTTTTTATTTAAAAAATTAGAAAGTTCGTTTGCGTCAATATTATTATGTTTATCTACCACAATAAACGAAAAGGACATATTTAAACCTCCTTTAATTTTTTAACTCTGCGTGCATGCCTACCACCCTCAAAAGCCGTTGTTAAAAACACCTTTATTATTTTTATGGCTTTTTGTTTGGAAATAAACCTGCCCGGCAACACAACAACATTTGCGTCATTATGTTTGCGTGCAAGAGATGCAAATGCTTCGCTTTGGCAAAGTGCCGCTCTTATTTTTGGGTTTTTGTTTGCTGCAATACACATTCCAATGCCACTACCACAAATATATATGCCAACATTGTTAGAATTTTCTAATACCTTTTGATTGCCAGCCTTTGCATAATCTGGATAATCTACACTATCTGTTGAATAAGTTCCAACATCAATTGTTGTAATATTTTCTTTATTAAAAAACTCTTTTATTTGTTCTTTTAGAGTGTATCCTGCATGGTCGCAAGCCAAAATAATCATAGTAACTCCTTTATCTTTAATTTAGCACATTTAAAAAAATAATAAAACAATTTTTAACACATTTAATTTTTTTATCATAAAGTAGTATTGAAAATTACATATTGGAGGTAATGTTATGTCTTTTTTTATAAACAACAATAACCCCAGCCGTCCAGGGCCATTAAATGGGAATGTTACGGCTGGATTATGCGAAAAAGCGTTAATTGAAACGCAAAAAGTGTTTGACGCAGCCCTGCTTCAAACAACCGAAACAGGTGTTGTATTGCCAGTAACAGATTATACCCCTGCTGACCCAACTTTTCCTTTAACATTTGTGTCAACCGAGGCTGACCCAAACAATCCTGCAACCATTAGCAATGTGGTAATTTCACGCCTTTCAGATCGTCCAAACTTTGCCAATGTAACTGGTACTGTTACAATCCCTGTAATTGTAACATATAGAGATGCCACTGGCATTTTGGGCACAGCAACTTCAACTTACACTTATCCGATTAATGCTTTGCTTTATGTGCCTCAACCATCTTTAAACCCAGTTAGCATTGAAGTAACCGCTCAATTCAGAAGCCAAATTGGTGCTTACACTGCCGACAACACTTTTACGGTTACAGGCTGTTTGCAAATTATAATTAAAGTAGTTGCAACAGTTATGTTACTCATTCCAACTTATGGCTACCCTTGCCTTCCTGGCGTGCAAGTTGGCGAAACCAACTCTTGCCCTGGAATTTTTGAACAACCAATATTCCCCGGCACAATTCGCCCCGGCTCAACTGTAAATTTAACCAGCACAACCAACCAATAAAAATAGAATCTAAATCATCTGCGCATTTACAAAAAAACACACAGCAAGCAACTACTGTGTGTTTTTTAATTTTTATTGCCAATTACCGCTAAAGCAACGACGCGATAATTTGTATTTATCATTTCACCAAAATTGCAACGAGGTGAGATTGTAAGATTTTGTTCGTGCTCTATTTTTGAAAAATTAAGCACGAGGATTTTTGATTACAAGGAGGCTAGGCGAATGCATGGAGTATATTCGTATAGCCGACACTGTCTAAAAAGAAATCATCGCTTTTGCGAATAGCAAAAAGTGTTTGCGAAGCAATACACAATTTCAAATTTATTTAGAATTGCGAGGATTTCTTATGTTTGCTTGCGCTGCTGCAAGGCGTGCAATAGGCACACGGAATGGAGAGCAAGAAACATAAGTTAAGCCAACTTTATGGCAGAATTCGATTGATGAAGGGTCACCACCGTGTTCACCACAAATGCCAAGAGCAATGTCTGGACGAGTCTTTTTGCCAAGTTCAGATGCCATGGCAACAAGTTTTCCAACACCGTTTTGGTCAAGTCTTGCAAATGGGTCAGATTCATAAATTTTGTTTTCATAATATGAATCCAAGAATTTGCCAGCATCATCACGGCTAAAGCCGAATGTCATTTGAGTTAAGTCATTTGTACCAAATGAGAAGTATTGTGCTTCTTTTGCAATTTCATCAGCAAGAAGTGCCGCACGAGGAATTTCAATCATTGTTCCAACTTCATAGTGCATGTTAATGCCTGCTTCTTTAATTAAAGCGTCAGCAGTTTCGCAAACTACTTTTTTAACGAAAGCAAGTTCTTTAACTTCGCCAACAAGTGGAATCATAATTTCTGGAGTTGTTTTAAACTCTGGGTGGCGTTTATTAACTGAGATTGCGGCTTTAATAACTGCAGATGTTTGCATTTTTGCAATTTCTGGATATGTTACTGCCAATCTACAACCACGATGTCCCATCATTGGGTTAAATTCATGAAGTGAAGCAATAATTTGTTTAATATCTTCAACTGTTTTACCTTGAGCGTCTGCAAGTGCTTTAATATCTGCTTCTTCGGTTGGAACAAACTCATGAAGAGGTGGATCTAAGAAACGGATATTAACAGGGGCGCCTTGTGCTTCTTCATAAAGTTTTTCAAAGTCGCCTTGTTGCATTGGTTCAAGTTTTGCAAGAGCATGTTCGCGTTCTTCAACTGTGTCTGAGCAAATCATTTCTCTTATTGCTGCAATACGGTCAGGCTCAAAGAACATATGCTCTGTACGGCAAAGTCCAATACCTTCTGCACCAAATTCAAATGCTTGATGAGCGTCTTTTGGAGTGTCTGCGTTAGTTCTTACAGCCAAAGCCTTATATTTATTAGCCCATGCCATAATTCTGCCAAATTCGCCGTCGTTTGCGTTTGCAGGAACAGTTGCAATGGCACCATCATAAACTTTACCAGTTGAACCATCAAGAGAAATAACATCGCCTTCTCTATATGTTTTACCATTTAAAGTGAAGCATTTATTTTCTTCGTCCATTTTAATTGCACCACAACCAGAAACACAGCAAGTACCCATACCACGAGCAACAACGGCTGCGTGTGATGTCATACCGCCACGAACTGTTAAGATACCTTGTGCATAATGCATGCCTTCAATATCTTCTGGAGAGGTTTCTAAGCGAACAAGAACAACTTTTTCTTTATTTTGCCCTGCTGTAACAGCGTCTTCTGCAGTGAACACAATTTTTCCACAAGCAGCACCAGGAGAAGCAGCAAGTGCTTGAGCGATGGCTTGTGCGCTCTTTAATGCCTTTGCATCAAATTGAGGGTGCAAAAGAGCATCAAGGCTTTTTGGATCGATTTGCATTAATGCTTGTTGTTATGTAATCATACCTTCGTCTACAAGGTCACAAGCAATTTTAATTGCTGCACGTGCAGTACGCTTTCCGTTACGAGTTTGAAGCATATATAATTTTTTATCTTCAATAGTAAATTCCATATCTTGCATATCACGATAGTGATTTTCGAGGGTTTTGCAGATTTGTTGGAATTGTTCATATACTTCTGGCATAACTTCTTGCATTTTTGCAATAGGCATTGGAGTTCTAACACCAGCAACAACATCTTCACCTTGGGCATTCATTAAGAATTCGCCCATAAGTTTCTTTTCGCCTGTTGCAGGGTCACGAGTAAATGCAACACCTGTGCCTGAAGTTTCGCCTAAATTTCCAAATGCCATCATTTGAACATTAACAGCGGTACCCCAAGAATATGGAATATCGTTTTGCATTCTATAATAATTTGCACGAGGGTTATCCCATGAACGGAATACGGCTTTGATAGCACCAAATAATTGTTCTTTTGGATCATCTGGGAAATCTGCACCAATTTTTGCTTTATATTCTGCTTTAAATTGGCTCGCAAGTTCTGCCAAGTCTTCGGCTGTTAAATCAACATCTAAAGTAATGCCTTTGCGTTCTTTCATTGCGTCAATAAGTTGTTCAAAGTATTTTTTTCCTACTTCCATAACAACATCTGAATACATCTGAATAAAACGACGGTAGCAGTCCCAAGCCCAGCGAGGGTTACCAGACTTTTTAGCCATTACATTAACAACTTTTTCGTTTAAGCCAAGGTTTAAGATTGTATCCATCATGCCAGGCATTGATGCTCTTGCACCACTACGAACAGAAACGAGCAGAGGGTTTTCTTCGTCTCCGAACTTTTTGCCTGTAACCTTTTCCATCTTTTCAATATACTCTAAAATTTGAGCCTGAATTTCTGGATTGATTTGGCGGTTGTCTTCGTAATACTGAGTGCATGCTTCGGTTGAGATTGTGAAACCTTGAGGAACTGGAAGACCCAAATTTGTCATTTCTGCCAAGTTTGCACCTTTACCGCCCAAAAGTTCACGCATGCTTGCATTACCTTCGGTAAATAAATATACGTACTTTTTTGCCATTAAAAATTTTCTCCTTTATAAAAAAATACCAAATAAGTTTACACATTTAAACTTAGTTTGGCAAATTTTTTAAAGCAAAAAAGGGCAAAATTACAAATATTACCCTTTAAATATAAGTTTTTGACCCTCTATTTATTATTTTTATTGAAAACTATTAAATTTTACCGCAAACGAAGTAAAAATTTTGGTCAAAATCAACGACCTGCTTGTTGCGAGTCCAAAAAGTATTGCTCGGTAACATAACTTTTAAGCCATTCTTTTTTAAATTCGTTTGCTGGCACAATATACTCGCGTTCGGTTGTGGTTAAATAGTCCATACCGCTTAATTCATATCTACCCTTACCCATGCCTTTAAATAGCAACAAATATGGGATATCAAATGTACAAACAAAATGCCTACAATTTTCTTTTGTATGATAAAGTCTTATAAAATTGATTGCACTTTTATGTTTAAAAAAATGCAAATATTTTACGCCTTTTTTATACTTATGATTATTTGACAAACCATAACAGCCGTTATACTCAAAACCCAAATTTTCAACATTATTTTGCAAAATGTTTCTCAATTCATATTCACTTACATATCTATAAACCAACATATAGTTATTATATAGCAGACACAATCAATTTGCAAGAGTCAATTAAACGCTTTAACCTAATGCCACATCAAGCGTCATCATAAGCAAAAATCCTATACAAAAACTAAGAATTGCTACCCTTTTATTTTTAGCAAGTGCCTCTGGCATTAGTTCACACACAGCCACAACCAACATTATTCCTGCTGCAAAGCACAACATATATGGCATTAAAAATATAAAATTTAAACCAAGGAGATATGCAATTATGCCAGCAGGCACTTCTACCAAACCTATTAAAAGTGCTGTAGCAAACGACTTTTTTCGCGAATAGCCAAGTGAGTAAAGCGGAAACGCCACACTACTGCCCTCTGGTATGTTTTGTATGCCTATTCCAAGAGCAATAATAATTGCCGAAACAAGTGCTGAGTGTGTTCCAAAATGGACTGCTGAGGCAACCGAGAAGCCTATGCACATACCCTCAGGAATGTTATGCAGAGCCATACCAAGATTAAAACTTGTTACATTAATTTGCCCATTTTTTGAAGAACCTTTTAAATTAAGCAAAAAAACGACCCCAAAAGCACACAAAAAGCAAATAGGAAGAATTATATAATCTTTTAATGCAAGTTCGGTGCAATATTCACTTGCTGGCAAAATTAGTGAAAACACACTTGATGCCACCATCACCCCACCTGCAAATGCGTGCAAAAACGCCTCTACTTTTGCGTTAGAGTTTTTAACAAAAAAAATTAATGACGCCCCCAAACAGCATAATGCAAAAGCAATAAATGAAAACAGCAACGAATACCACATATTAGACTCCAAATCATGATATTGCCTTTTTTTAAAATTTGTGAATTTGAATTTTAAAATTAATTTGCTATTTTTATTTTGTGTGTTATACTGCTATTATTAAAGTAATCAGAGGTGTTTACTATGGCATTTTTTAATTTATTTAAAGAAAAAATTATTGAACCAACTGTGCATGAAAACGAGTGCGGACTCACGCTTTTAGAAGGTGCTCACATTTTAATTAATTGCGACAGGGTTAAATTAGACGGTTCCGCTGTTGTTCTTGAAAGTCACAACTGCAATTATGACTCGGTTAGAGGTAAAGCAAAAATTCAAATTTTAAACGGCGGAAAAATTGGCGAAGTTAGTGGCAAGGTTAAACTTGGCATTATTAAAGACACTTATATTACAGTCATAAAAGGTCGTGTTGAAATTACAACAATCAACTCATGCTTTATTGACTACATTAAAGACCGCGTGTTTATTCGCGCGCTTAACAACGGCACAATTCAATTTATGGACGGGCACTCTAGCATTGAAACCATGAACAACGGGCGCATTTTGTTTGTTAGAGCAAACAGCAAAATTGGCACAATAAACAATGGTAGCATTGAGGGTGTTATGAACAACGCACAAATTTCAACCATTCAAAGTGGCAAAATCAACTATTTATTAAACAAATCATATGTTGGAACAATTAACAACTGCCAAATTGACAAGGTTTGTGACGATGTTGAAATTGGCACCCTTGCAGATGGTCAAATTATGCAAATTGTTGGAAACTCAATCGTTTGTCAGCAAATTGGCGGAAAAATTGTCAGCCAACAAGATGGAACAATTATTGTCTACTCTTACAAAAAAGACAACAAACCAAAAATCAAACGCAAGAACCCAACTGTTACTTTAAAAAAAGAAAAACCAAAAGAAGAAGAATCTAACAAAAATGTCGTATTAATGGAGCAAACTTCACTGCTATCGGAGGACGATAAATAATGTTTGAAGCCATTCTTCATGTTTTACAACACGCATTTTTAGACACGCTTAAAGCATTACCCATTTTATATTTAGTTTATTTATTAGTTAGTTATTTTGAGCACAATTCTCACAAACATTTAAAATTTTTTAAAAGTGCTAAAAAATTTGGTCCTGTTGTCGGAGGGCTTGTAGGCACTATTCCTCAATGTGGTTTTTCGGTGGCAATGGCTGACCTTTACAGCAAAAAAAGCATATCACTTGGCACTTTAATTGCTGTATTTATTGCAACAAGTGACGAAGCAATTCCTATTATGCTATCCAATTATGACTTTATTTTGCCACTTCTTTGCATGATTGCAATAAAACTGGTTTTTGCTATTATTTGCGGTTATGTTATTGATTTGGCTTTATTAGCATTTAGAAAAAAACGCGAAAACAACTTAGAACCACTTGCCCACTCACACAATGAGCATGCCGAGCATGATGAGCATAAGCACTCATGTTGTGCCGACAACATATTTTTAGACGCACTTAACCACACATGGAAAATTGCGCTCTTTATGTTTATTGTTAATTTAACATTTACTGCCATTGTTGAGTTTGCTGGGTTTGACTTTGCTTCATTAAGTGGCATGAACATTTATTTACAACCCTTTTTAACCTCTCTTATTGGTTTAATACCTAACTGTGTGGCATCTGTGTTTTTAGTTGAAATTTACATGGCTGGAGGAATTTCGTTTGGTGCGCTTCTTGCTGGGCTGGCTAGCGGTGCTGGGCTTGGCATTTTAATGTTATTTAAGCGCAACAAAAAAGAGTGGCTTAAAAACCTACTCATTTTGCTTTTAGTTTACGCACTTGGCGTGTTGCTTGGAACTATTTTAAATATATTTGGGCTGTTTATTTAAACAGTCCTTTTTTTAATGTTTAAAACAAAGCAAATCTTTGCGTTGACACTTGCCAACTGCAGAAACAACATAGTTTTTATTAATATACACTTCTTTTGCACAACTAATTATTTCTTCTAGCGAAACGCTGTTTATATCTGCCGTGATTTGTTTAAAAGTCTCTATTTTATTATCTGAAATAAGGTCGGAGCCATTTCGCATTGTTATGCCACCGTTTGTTTCAGTTGAATACACCATGCCTGCAATATATTTATTTTTTGACTTTTCTAGTTCTTCAGCAGTTATTTCGCCTTCTGCGCATGCCTTGAAGATTTTTAAAAGTTCTGTTAAGGCCTCGCCCACTCTATCGGTTGAGGTGGCAAACATTATTTCTGCCAAGTTATTATCGCCTACAGTTGTAGTATCGGCATCAATATTATATACAAGTGCCTTTTCGCCTCTTATTATATTAAAAAACTTACTGCTCATGCCATAGCCCAAAATTGCAAACAACAAGTCAAATACATACATTTGCCTATTTGTTTTTTTGCCAAGATCCATTAGGATATACACGGTTGACTGTTCATTATCTTTTTTAGAAACAACAAATTGAGTTTTAGGGTTGAGTGTTAAATATGGAGGGAGTTTAAATTCTTGAGCAAACTCGCCGTCAAACAGTTGCGAAAAGTGTTTTTTTAGCAATTTTTCTACCTGAGCAATGCTCACATTTCCCGAAACTGAAATAACCATATTATGAGGAAGATAATATTCTTTTTTAAAATCAATTAAATCTTGTTGCGAAAACGCCTTTATATTTTGCGGAGTACCAATAACATCATGTTCAAATGTTGTGTTATTAAAAAGCGAACGATATGCATTTGTGATACACTTTTTTTCAGTATCGTCATTGCCCATTTTATATTCTTCTAAAATAACCTTTTTCTCGTTTGAAAGTTCCTGAGCGTCATATTCCTCATTAAAAAACATTTCTGAAAACAACTCTAGGCTTTTATCAAATGTATTTAAAAGACATTTAAAATAATAACACGTGTTACAAACGCCCGTATATGCATTTTTTTGAGTCCCCATTTCATCAAAGAGCGTTGAAAGTTGTTGGTAAGAGTGTTTTGGTGTACTTTTAAAAAACATATGCTCCAAAAAATGAGCCACGCCATATTGGTTTTGTTTTTCATGGCACGAGCCCGCCTTAACAAATATTCTAAACGACACAATATCTAAATCTTTTTTTGTGTTTACAACTACTCTTAATCCGCTTTTATATTGTTTTATTTTCATTCATTCTCCAATGACTATTTACACTCATACCATGTTTTGCCAACACCAACACTAACCAAAAGTGGAACTTTAAACTCATATACATTTTGCATTTCTTCTAATACTATTTTTTTTACAATTTCCTCTTCTGTTGGGCATGCGTCAACAACAAGTTCATCATGAATTTGAAGTATAAGTTTACTATTAATATTTTCCTTTTTAAACCTTTTATTTACATTTAACATTGCAAGTTTAATTAAATCACTCGCTGACCCCTGAAGTGGCATATTCATTGCAAGGCGCTCGCCAAGCATTTTTTGCAAACCTATACTGCTTTTTAGTTCTGGGATATACCTTCTTCTTTCAAACAGGCTTTTTGCGTATCCCAATTCTTTTGCGCTTTCTACCAAGTTATCCAAATATTCTTTAACCACAGGATATTTTGTGAAATATAGATTAATATATTCTTTAGCGTCTTTAACTGGAATTTCAATATTTTTTGATAAGCCAAAACCAGATATACCATAAATAATTCCAAAATTAACCGCTTTTGCCGTTCTGCGTTGCAAATCGGTCACCTCATGTGGAGCGATATTAAATATTTGTGAAGCAGTTATAGCATGGATATCTGCTCCGCTGTTATAGTCGTTTATAAGTTTTTGGTCGTTTGAAAAGTTTGCAAGCAAGCGAAGTTCAATTTGGTTATAGTCAAACGACATAATCTTTCCGCCGTCAAAGCGCGACTTAAATATTTTGCGCAAGCATCTGCCTTCTTCACTTCTTACAGGAATATTTTGCAAGTTGGGTTCACTAGACGACAACCTGCCTGTTGCTGTTTGAGTTTGGTTAAAAAGTGTATAAATTAAGTTTCCTTTTGACTCTTTTAGCATTTGAGTATAAGGGTCTAAATAAGACAAATAAAGTTTGGAAACCTTTCTATGACGCAAAATAATTGGCACAACAGGATGTGCATCTGCAAGGTGCGAAAGTGCCTCAACATTTGTTGAGTGCTTTTTATTAAATTTATCAGAAAGTTTAAGTTCATCAAACAGCAGTTGAGCAATTTGTTTTGGAGATTTTATGTTAATGTCTGGGTTTGAAGAATATTGTTTAAACTGCGTCTCTAAATCTGATAATTCTTTTGCATATGTTTGTTCCATATGTGCAAGTATATCTTTATCTACTGCAAAGCCCTCGTTTTCCATTTGATATAACAAATATTCAAGAGGGAGTTCTATTTTAAAGTAAAGATCATGCAAATTATCTTGCTTTAATTTTTCTATTTGTGTGTTATAAATCTGTTCAAATGTTGAAGAATCTTTAAATGCTTCTGGTTTATTTCCCCCTGACAGCAAATAGTCGGCAAGACTTATATCAAATGCATTGTCAATTTTATCAGTTTTTAATTTATGCATACATGCTTTTAAATCTGGAACTATTTTTAATACATTATCATCAATTAACAAAGGTGAAATATATTTTAAAATTGTTTGATACATTGCTTCAATATTATGCGAACCAAATTCTTGATATTTTATTTCATATCTTCTTTTGTTTACACAAAATTCAAATGTATCCTTTGCGTCAAAACAAAAGACTTTATCTGAAAAATCTTTTAACAAATTTTCAAGAGCCTCTTCGCTTGTTACACAAGTTATGTCGGGCACCTGCATATCATTTGCTTTATGACTAAAGAGGGTTGTCCTTTTTAAAATTGTTTTAAATTCAAACTTTTCAAATAGTTCTCTTACCTGATTACTAAAAGGAAAAATATAACCGCATTTTGTTATGTCAAAATTAATATCGCAATCTGTTTTGATTGTGGCAAGTTTACGCGACATAAAACACGAATCCTTGCCTTCAACTAATTTTTCTTGCGCTTTACCTTTAAAATCATCTAAATGCTGATACAAATTTTCAACATTTTGATATTTTTTTAAATAGTTTATCGCCGAAATATCGCCTACACCCGGAACCCCCGGAATATTATCAGATTTATCTCCGGCAAGGGCTTTAAAGTCTATAATTTGGCTAGGAGTCATGCCATATAGTTCTTGAATATTTTCTAAGTTAACCAATTTAATATCTGTTAAACCTTTTTGAGTAAGGCATACACACGTATTTTGGTCAATCAACTGCAACGCATCTCTATCTCCAGTTAAAATAAAGTTTTGTGCGTCCGAGTGTTTAACTATTGTGCCTATTATATCATCAGCCTCAATGCCTGCCTGCTCAAAATAAGTGATTCCCATAGCGTCTAACACGGTTTTTAATGTATCAAACTGCCCAATAAGTTCAAATGGAGTTTGTTTACGAGTGCCCTTGTATTCAGCAAAAATTTCGTTGCGAAAAGTTTTTCGCGCATGGTCAAACGCAACAACTATACCATCTGGCTTTTCGGTAGTAATTAACCTTACTAAAAAATTTGAAAAACCAAAAACGGCGTTTAAATAAACGCCGTTTGAGTTGCTTAAAAGAGGCAATGCATAAAATGCCCTATTTAAAAGACTGTTTCCATCTATTACATATAATTTCTTTTTCATAACTTAATGCCTTTTAAAATTTAAAGTTTAATAACCGCGCCCATTGCACCAAACATTGAAGTAAACACTTGTGGGGCAAACATTGTAATAGTAAACACAATTAAAAGTATCAAAATAATTACGAAAAAGATTTTTGACATGATTTTACCAAATAAACTGCCAAAAGCAAACAAACACAAAAGCACCATTGGCCCATAAGAAGAAAGAACTGAAATAAATGTTTCATAAGCGCTTAAATCAACCCATGCCATGCTTTCATTAAGTTTTGCAAATGTCAAAAACACAAGCATTGCTATAGTTAAAACAGTTAACACTATATTATAAATTTTTTTCATACAACTCCCACAAAAGATGCATACTAGAATAATAAAAAATAACCAACATGCAATTTTTTCAAGTTGCTAGAATTTTATCACATATGTTGATTTATGTCAATTAGTCAGCAAAAAAACCAGCAAAAGTATCAAACCTTCTTCTTGCCAAAATTTGCCTTGCAATAGGTGAATTTAATGATGAAAATCTAACCGAAATCCCGCACGAAACATTTATTTTGCGCGGAGTATTAACAATGGTGCAAAACACGCCATATGAGCGCAAAATCGAGGCAAAATTAAGTGTTTCTGTTCTAGAGCGAAAGACTGCCAACATCATACAAACTTCCTCCTTTTGTTTTTAAAAATATCAAATTTTCAAAGCAACACATATCATAATACTAATTAAAGAAATAAAAGGTGTTTATGATATATTTTGACAATTCAGCAACTACTTTTACAAAACCCAAAGAGGTAATTAAAGCATTTATTGAAGGTGCAACAACGCTTTCTGCCAATCCGGGGCGCAGTGGGCATGCTCTTAGCCAAAAAGTTGCAGAAAAGGTTTTTAATGTTAGGTCACTTGTTTGTGATTTTATTGGTGCAGACCGTCCTGAGCACATTATATTTACTCAAAATTGTACCGATGCTTTAAACTTGGGGATTTTAGGCACTGCAATCAAAGGCGGACATGTTATTTGCTCGTGCAATGACCACAATTCTCTTGTTAGACCGCTTTTTGAATTAGAAAAACAAGGCATTATTGAAGTTAGTGTTGTAGAGCCACAAAACAGAAGTCTTTTAACTGCTGAAGACATTGCCCCTCACATTAAAGCAAACACATATTTGGTTGCGTTAAATGCTGTTAGCAATGTCAATGGCGACAGTGCCGATATTAAAGGCATTGGCGAACTTTGTGCCAAGCACTGCATATTGTTTATGGTCGACTGTGCACAAAGCGCTGGTCACACAAAAATTGACATGACTTCTTCTCATATAGACATGTTAGCACTTGCTCCGCACAAAGCCCTTTATGCACCACAAGGTGTTGGGGTTTTTGCTTTTAGTGTGCGTGCAAAAGTTAACCCAATAAGGTTTGGCGGAACAGGCACTTCATCACTTGAAATATATCAGCCAAAAGAATATCCCGAAAGTTTAGAGAGTGGCACACTTTCAACCCCAAATATACTTGCTTTAGGAGAGGCAATAAAGTTTGTTCAATATAATTTTGAAAAAATTAACAACAAAATTGACGATCTTGCAACCTACATTTTATTTGAACTTTCAAGAATACCAAATGTAATAACATACACAAGTTCACAAAATATTAACTACGGCGTAATTGGATTTAATATTGTTGGAATAGACAGCACTACCCTTGCTGAAGTTTTATCATCAGAGTATGGAATATATGTTCGTGGTGGGCTTCATTGTGCAGGGCTAAAACATAAGTCTTTAAAAACGGTAGACACTGGCGTTGTTCGTATATCTCTTAGTTATTTCAACAATTTTGGCGAATGCGAACATTTTATAAAGGTAATAAAAAAAATTGCAAAATTTAAAATATAAGTTTTTGCAATATTGTTTTTACATTATTAGGTATATCTGACCTTTGAGCAAACTCAAACAAAATTTGTTTATCTGATTTTGGCAGTGCCAAGTTTTCTAAATAAAAGTCTCCAACAACTTCAATTCCACCGCCTTTACCAATTTTTGTAACTATGGGAACACCAAGCAGGCTTAGTGAATCAATATATCTATAAACACTTCTTGTACTTATTTCAAACTCCCGCGCAACGCTTTGTGCGGTTGTTTTTTTGTTTTTTATTAAATACATAAAAATTGCAAATATTAAATAATCTTTCATTATTATACCTCCCGCACATTTTTAGCCTTGTTATTAAGCCCGACACATTTTATACAGTTTTTACATTTATGCATAGATGCATTATATATTCTTTGTAGTTTCTAATATATCATACATGGCAACAAAATGCAAACATTTGTTCTATTTTTTAGCAAAGATATTAAGACAATAATAAAATAAATTTTGTTATTAAATTGTATTTATGCAAACAATTAAAAAAACAAGGCAAAATCTCGTATCTTTTCGAAATTTTGCCTTATTTTATCATTTAGAAAATTGTCCTATAATTTTTCACTAAGCAGTTGCAACATCTTTTAATGTTGGGAATGAGCCAACATTATCAAAGTTCCAAATGTTAACATCAAATCCTGCTGTATCTTTAAATACTGAATAATTTCCAGATTCGCCTGTGCATTGTTCATATGAGGCATCGATCCAGCCAGCATGTTGATTTAAAAGTGCTGAAGACTGTTGAATATGAGCGCCATTATTTGCAATTACAATATTATTTTTTGTTGTACCAGCCTCAACTTTGTTATTTGCAATTCCGTTAATAAATTGTGCCAAAGCGTTTGTTCTAAACTCTGTTTTGGTTTCTGCGTAATATTTTCCACTACCAGAGAATGTTACATTGCTAAAGCAGTGTTCAATATAGTTTTCGGCATACATTATGTAAGTAAAACCACAAAGAACGCTATCATTGCCAACACCAGTTAATTTTGCCAAAGTATAGCAATCAGTAGTTGTTCCATGAGAGAGGTTAACCAATCCACCAACAAAGTTACCTGTTAATTTTGCAGAATCTCCAACATAACTTGAGTATACTGTACCATAGTTAACGCCAACAAGACCACCCACATTATATGCGTTAAGTTCGTTTACATTATAGAAACAGCCTTTAACGCTTGCACCACTTGACAGGTAACCTGCAATACCTGCAAGGTATGAACTAGTGTTGCCTAAGCCAATTTTTACATTCATATATGAATAGCATTTGCTAATAACAGCAGACGATGTTACAACATAGCCAACAACGCCACCTGCATAAATTGTGCCTGTTGCAGTTGTATCACAAACAAAAGTTTGAACTTTGCTATTTGCAATGTTGCTTTCGGTTGTTCCGGCAACACCACCAAAGTTAACGCTTCCATTTGCATTAACAGTAGTATCAAGAGTAAGTTTTACATTATTTACACTGCAACCTGAAATATAGCCGGCGTTATAACCAACAATTCCACCAACGCTAAGCAAATTGTCTGAAGTTTGAACAGTTAATGTTGCTTGCGCTGAATTTTCAACAGAACAATTAATAATTGAACCGCCGTTTCTGCCACAAATAATGCCTGCTTCACGAGCATTTGTTGTTACTCGAGCAAAGTTCTTAACTTTTATGTTTTCAAGAGTTGCACCGTTAATTAATTTTGTTGCTACAATACCAGATGTTTCTGCTGTGCAAGAGTCCACGCTTACATTTTCAAAAGTAATGCCAGAAACTACTGTATTACCTGAAATATGACCAAAGAAACTTGAGTTTGCACCAGAAAGTGTAAAGTTTTTAATAACACATGTAACGCCCGGATCAACAATAATTGAAGCAAGCATTGGAGCACTTTCGTTTGGAGCAATAGTTGTCCAGTTGTATGAACCTGTTTCTGAATGAACATCAACAGTTAAATTTGCAGTAACTCTATATGTTGTTGAAATTGTTGCAGGGCTTGCTTTAACACTTGTTAAGAAGTCCAAAAGTCCAACTTCGTTTTGAGTGAGTTCTTTACCGATTGCAATTATTTTATATGTTTCATAACTGCCCGCATAATTTATGTTTGCAATATCTGCTGTATTTAAGAGCCAAACATTATCAAAGTTATAGCCATTATATGTTGCGGACTCTTTTAATGCATCGCGAGATACTAGTTGCAAGTTGCTTGAAGCATCGCTAGATAACAAGTTTGAGCCAGCGCCAACAGCACTGCCAGAAACACCACTGTTTAAACAATAAAGTGTGCCAACATATGTATTATAGAACATTTGACCTGTGTAGGTTTCTTCTTTATTGTTACCTACTACTGCACCAAATGTTGCTGACTGACCAGATAGTGTATTAACAACAACATATGAGTTTTTAATTGCACTTGCATAATAAGTTGTATCAGCCGAAACATATGTAGATTCATTTATGCCAACCAAGCCACCAAATGTTGCTGTGGTTGCAGTTAAATTAACACTGTTAACAATAGAGCGAGAGTTTAAAACAATGCTTGATTTATTAAAGCCAACCAAACCACCAGCATTGCCTGCAATTTCAAAGTTTGCAGTTGCAGAGCACATATTAACCATTGCAGTGGTAATATCATAAAGGTTTGAACCTGCAATGGCGCCTGTATTACCAGTTGCTGAAGTGTTTGTTATTGTTGCTGACAACACTTCACACTTGCCTATTGTTCCACGGTTTACACCAGCAACCAAACCAACATTGTCAAATGCACCGTTTACAGTTGCTTTTGCAAACTTAACATTTTCTACAACTGCTCCGTTTTCTACACTTGAAAACAAGCCCGCATTGCTAGTTGAAGTTAAGTTTAAGTTGTAAAGCGTGTTGCCATTTCCATCAAAGTTACCAGTAAATGCGCCAAGAGGAGTCCAAACACCGCTGTTGAATGTCTTTAAGTCAAGGTCACAAGTTAAAATGTAACTGTTGTTAAGATTAAACTTAAGTTCAGGGTCATTGCCGATTAAAGCCAAATCTTCTGCCGTGCTGATAACAAAAGGACTATCCGTTGTACCATTACCAACATATATTTCAAAAATGAAAGGACCAAAGTTTGTGTTTGAAGGAGCGATGGTTATTGTTGTAAAGCCACCCCCAATGCAGTCAAAACGCTTAGTATTTTCATCATAAGAAACAACTTTTGTATCACCTGAGGTTATTTTTAAAGTTGTGTCTTTATAAGGTTTTGTCCATTCAATTAAATTATCTAACCAAAGTGACTCGCCAACATTTTTATAGATTGCTTCGTCTTTGTTAAGGGTTAAATAAATAGTTTCATTATTTTTTGTTAAATAATACACTGTAAAACCCAAGAACAAACAGGTAATTACAATGATTACATACATTAAAAACTTTTTCATACTCACCTCAATATTAAACTAAAGCAATTATACAATAACAACTTGCCACTGTCAATAAGCAATTTTGCGGAAAAATGAAAATTGGGCTATAACAACTCAATAATATTTATGCTTCAACACCGAAAATATTTATAATCTTATCACTTTTTTGGTATTTACATTACGCCCTCTATATTCTTTTGTTGTGTTTTTGTTAAATATGAAAACACCCATGACATTCGTGTAGTTCTTGCATTTTTAAATTAAAAAAAATCAAACCAAGTGCATTGGTTTGATTTTTCATATAAGAGTATTACCTACTATTCATTGCAATTTAATTATTTAACATTATTCATTTACTATTGAACTAGCGCCAAAATCAGCGTTTTGAACATAAGATTGTGGGTTTGATTCAACTGGGTAAACATCACGGTATTGTTTTAAGCCGGTTCCTGCTGGAATAAGTTTACCAATGATAACATTTTCTTTTAAGCCACGAAGATAGTCAACTTTTCCACGAAGAGCAGCGTCAGTAAGAACTCTTGAAGTTTCTTGGAACGATGCAGATGAAAGGAAACTTTCGGTTGAAAGTGCTGCCTTGGTTATACCAAGAAGTGCGCGTTTTGCAGTTGCAGGAACGCCACCTTCGGCAAGAACTCTATCATTTTCTGCTTCGTAATCGAACACATCAACTTTGTCGCCAGGAAGAAGGTTTGTATCTCCACTGTTTTCAATGGTAACTTTTTTAAGCATTTGACGAATAATAACTTCAATATGCTTATCGTTAATAGTAACATCTTGACCTTTATAAATCATGATAACTTCAGAGAGCAAGTAATCTTGCAAGCCCTTTAAGCCCTTAATTCTAAGAAGGTCATTAGGGTTAATTGAACCCTCGGTTAATTGAGCACCCGGTTCAACCACTTCTCCATCTTTAACTTTTAAGAAGACTGGTTTTTTAACTTCATAAACTGCTTCGTCGTCGGTTGATTTAACAGTTATTACATATTGACGAGGTTCTTCTTGAACGCTTACCTTACCTGCGATTTCAGATATAAGTGCTTCACCTTTTGGTTTGCGTGCTTCAAAAAGTTCTTCAACACGAGGCAAACCTTTGGTTATATCGGCAGCAACAGCAACGCCACCAGTATGGAATGTACGCATGGTTAACTGTGTACCAGGTTCACCAATACTTTGTGCTGCAATAACACCAACTGCTTCACCAATATTAACAACTTCCTTACCAGACATATTTTTACCATAGCATTTTGCGCAAACGCCATGTTTACATTTACAGTTAAGAAGATTTCTTATTTGAACGCGTTTAATGCCAGCAAGCGCAACTTGTTTTGCTTGTTTTTTAGACACCATTGTGTTTGCAGGAACGATTACTTCGCCTGTTTTAGGGTCAACAACATCGTCTACAACAAAACGACCTTCAATTCTATCTTCTAATGATTCCAAAACTGCACCGTCTTGAACAAGGTCAGATACAAACGCACCTTTAACCTTTTGTCCAAGGCTTTTAAAGCAGTCTTCCTCTGTTATAACTGCATCATGGGATACATCTACAAGCCTACGAGTTAAATAACCTGAGTCGGCTGTTTTAAGCGCTGTATCGGTAAGGGTTTTACGACCACCACGAGCAGAAATAAAGTATTCAAGTGGGCTAAGACCGCCACGGAATGATGATTTAACTGGCACGTCAACTTTTTGACCAGATGAGTTAGCCATAATACCACGCATACCGCAAATTGAGTTCAACTGCACATTTGAACCACGGGCACCAGAATAAACGAACATTTTAATTGGGTTAAAGTCGTCCAAGTGCTCTAAAACTGCGTCTTGAACTTTGTTTGTTGTTTCTGTCCAAGTTGAAATGTTTGCGGTTAGTTTTTCGTCTAATGTAATAAGTCCACGAGCAAGAAGTTTTTCGTTATCAAGCACTTTCTTTTGTGCTTCGGCAACGATTTCTTCTTTTTTTGGTGGCTCTTGCATGTCGAAAACATTAATTGTCAAACTTGAAAGAGTTGCATATTTATAACCCATATTTTTAATTCTATCAACCATTTCAGAACATTCGGTTGTGCCTAGCACATCAAAACATTTTACAACAAGGTTTTTAAGGTCTTTTTTAATAACTGGGTTATTAATTTCAAACAATGCCATGTTTTCTGGTTTAGTTCTATCAACATAACCCAAGTTTTGAGGAATTGCTTTATTAAAGATTACTCTACCAACACTGGTTTCGAATCTTGCTGTATATTTTTTGCCCTCTACTGTTACAGTTCTACGAAGTGTGATTTTTGCGTTAATATCAACAACGCCTGTTTGATATGCAATTAACGCTTCTTCTTCGCTTGCAAAACTCATTCCCTCGCCTTTTGAGCCTGGTTTAATTAAAGTTAAGTAATAGCAACCAAGAACAATATCAAGACCCGGGTTAACTATTGGTTGACCATCAGAAAGTTTGATAATGTTATTTGAAGCAAGCATTAAGTTACGGGCTTCTGTACGAGCATCTATTGAAAGAGGAACATGGACTGGCATTTGGTCACCGTCGAAGTCGGCGTTAAAGCCTGTACAAACTGAAGGGTGAAGTTTTATTGCTCTACCTTCAACTAGCACTGGTTCAAATGCTTGAATAGAAAGTCTATGAAGAGTTGGAGCACGGTTTAAAAGAACTGGGTGGTCTTTAATAACATCGGCTAAAACATCCCATACAACAGTTTTTTCTTTTTCAATTAAGCGTTTTGCAGTTTTAAAGTTATTGCACTCGTTCATTTCTACGAGTTTTTTAATAACAAATGGCTTAAACAATTCAAGTGCCATTTCTTTTGGCAAGCCACATTGGTACATTTTAAGTTCTGGGCCAACAGCAATAACCGAACGACTAGAATAGTCAACACGCTTACCAAGCAAGTTTTGACGGAAACGGCCTTGTTTACCTGTTAAAATTGCAGTTAATGATTTTAAATCTTTTTGTTTTGCGCCTTGAACTGCTCTTCCGCGTTTGCCATTATCAATCAAAGCATCAACTGCTTCTTGAAGCATACGCTTTTCGTTACGGATAATAACATCAGGAGCACCAAGTTCCATAAGTTTTTTAAGGCGATTATTACGGTTAATAACGCGTCTATACAAATCGTTAAGGTCAGATGTTGCAAATCTACCACCGTCTAATTGCACCATTGGGCGAAGTTCTGGTGGAAGAACAGGAAGAACATCTAAAACCATCCATTCTGGCTTGTTTTCACTCTTTAAGAAACTTTCTACAATGGCAAGTTTTTTGATTGCTTTTGCGCGTTTTTGACCTTTTGCTGTTTTTAATGTTTCTTTAAGTTCTTCGCTTTCACGAGGCAAGTCTACTTGAGAAAGCAATGTTTTTATTGCTTCTGCGCCCATGCCAGCAACAAAACTGCCATAGCCATATTTTTCGATTGCTTCGCGGTATTCTTTATCAGAAATGATTTGTTTATAAGTAAACTCAGTGTTTTTAGGGTCAATAACAATAAAGTTGACATAATAAACTACTTGTTCCAATGCTTTTGGAGTAATATCCAAAAGTGTGCCAATACGCGATGGAACCGACCTAAAGAACCAAATATGTGTTACTGGGCAAGCAAGGTCAATATGTCCCATTCTTTCACGGCGAACTTTAGCACGAGTAACTTCTACTCCACACTTATCGCACACAACGCCTTTATAGCGAATGCGTTTATATTTACCGCAGTGACATTCCCAGTCTTTTTTTGGTCCAAATATTTTTTCACAAAACAAACCATCTTTTTCTGGTTTTTGTGTTCTATAGTTAATGGTTTCAGGTTTTGTTACTTCACCAAAAGACCACTCTCTGATTTTTTCAGGCGAGGCTATTCCAATTTTTATTGAATCAAAATTGTTTAATTCAAACATAATTTTCTCCTTATTTTATTTCTATAAAGTTTTTTATTCGTCTAAGTCATCGAAATCGTCAAACAAACCGCTTGAATCGAATTCGCTTGCGGAAATATCCTCTGCTGTAACACCTGTATCGGTTTCATCATTAGCAGATGGCAAGATATCTTCAAAATTAATTGAAACATCTTTAAGTTCTTGTTCTACTTCTGCACCAAGTGAAGGTGTATTATCAAGTTCATCAGATGAAAGTTCTGCAATAGAAACTTCTTGATTATCTTCGGTTAAAATTTTAACATCTAAACCCAAAGACTGAAGTTCTTTAATAAGAACTTTAAATGACTCAGGTATGCCAGGCTCTGCAATAGGTTCGCCTTTAACAATAGCCTCATATGTTTTGGTTCTACCAATAATATCGTCTGATTTAACAGTAAGCATTTCTTGTAGTAATGAAGATGCACCGTATGCTTCAAGTGCCCAAACTTCCATCTCACCAAAACGCTGACCACCAAACATTGCCTTACCGCCAAGAGGTTGTTGAGTAACAAGGCTATAAGGACCTGTTGAACGAGCATGCATTTTAGAGTCAACCATGTGGTCAAGTTTTAACATATATTTATAACCAACAGTTGCCTTATGAGCAAAAGGCTCACCAGTTCTGCCATCATATAATTGAATTTTGCCATCTTCTGGGAATCCGTTTGCAACAAGAAGTTGTTGAACTGTTTCTGGTTTTGCACCGTCAAATGCTGGAGTTGCAATTTTCCAGCCAAGGCTTTCTGCAACCAAGCCCAAATGCACTTCAAGCACCTGACCAATATTCATACGAGATGGAATACCAAGAGGGTTAAGAACTAAATCTAATGGGCGACCATCTGCGAGGAATGGCATATCTGCTTCTGGAAGAACGCGCGAAACGACACCTTTGTTACCGTGGCGACCAGACATTTTATCACCAACCGAGAGTTTACGGCGTTGAGCAATATAAACTTTTACAAGCATTGTAACGCCCGGGTCAAGGTCATCATGGTTCTTTTTAGAAAGGACTTGAACATCAACAACGGTACCACCACAACCATGTTTAACACGGAGTGATGTATCGCGAACTTCACGGGCCTTATCACCAAAGATTGCTCTAAGCAAGCGTTCTTCTGGAGTAAGTTCGGTTTCGCCTTTTGGTGTAACTTTACCAACCAAAATGTCGCCAGGGCTAACTTCAGAGCCTATTCTAACAATACCGTTTTCATCTAAGTTTTTAAGAGCGTCTTCGCCAAGGTTTGGAATATCACGAGTTATCTCTTCATCGCCAAGTTTTGTTGTTCTGCAAGGCATTTCAACATCTTTTAGGTTAATTGATGTATAAACATCGTCTTTAACAATGCGTTCAGAAATTAAGATAGCGTCTTCGTAGTTATAACCTTCCCAGTTCATATAGCCAACTAGGACATTTTTACCAAGAGCAAGTTCGCCGTTTTTTGTTGAATATCCATCAACTAAAACATCGCCTTTTTTAACTTTTTGACCTGTTTTAACTGCTGGTTTTTGGTTTTGACAAGTGTAAGCATTTGTTTTATCAAATTTAATAAGTGGGAATGAATATTCTTTGCCTGAATCAGAAACAAAATCTACATGGTTAGATGAAACATAAGTTACAGTTCCGTTTTCTGGAGCGGAAATCATTGCACCACAATCTTTTGCGATTGGGCGTTCCATGCCAGTGCCTACTATTGGGGCTTCTGGACGAAGAACAGGCACGGCCTGACGTTGCATGTTTGAACCCATAAGTGCACGAGCCGCGTCATCGTTTTCAATAAATGGAATTAATGATGCTGCAGCAGAAATAAATTGACGGGAAGAAACATCCATATAATCTACTTTGTGTGCAGGAACTTCTAAAATTGCTTCTTTATGACGGCAAATAATGCGTTTATTTACAAATTTACCTTCTTCATCAAGTGGTTCGGTTGCTTGGCAAATGTATGCAGTGTCTTCAATGTCTGCCATATGATATTCAGCAGTGTTTGCTACAACGCCTGTTTCTTTATTTACTTTGCGATATGGAGTTTCAAGGAAACCATATTCATTAACTTTTGCAAATGATGCAAGAGTTGAAATAAGACCGATTGATTGACCTTCTGGTGTTTCAATAGCACAAATTCTGCCATAGTGCGTGTAGTGAATATCACGAAGTTCAGCACTTGCTCTTTCTTTTTTAACACCGCCAGGGCCAACAGCCGACAATCTACGCTTTTGAGTTAAACCAGAAAGTGGGTTAATTTGATCCATAAATTGAGAGAGTTGTGATTGAGCAATAAAGTCTTTCAAACTCTTGTTTACTGGGCGTGGATTAATTATTTGAGCAGGAGTTACATCGGTTAATTCTTTGCCTTGCAATGTTTCTTTAATGTTTGCGCCAAGTTTTTTAACACCTGAACGGAATGCATTGCCCAAAAGTTCTCCAACTGAAACAACGCGTTTGTTAGAAAGGTGGTCAATGTTATCAATTTTGCCAATGCCTTCAATTAAATCCAAATAATAAGAAATTGTTGCCAAAATATCGTCCATTGTAAGAGTTGTAATCATTAACTCTTTTGTGTGGTTACGAATGCACTCTATGCGCTTTTCTTTTGTTTTGTTTTCTTTAAGCATTTGCATAAGAACTGGATAATAAACATCTTCTAAAACACCAAGTTCTTTTTCATCACATGGGAACACTTTTGAAAGTTTAACACGGTTGTTACCTCTCATTAAGTGTTTGTTGCCATTAACAAGAACATAAACCTCGTTAATGCCAGCGTCTTGAATTCTGCGAGCAACTTCTGCACTAAACTCCTCGCCTGCTTTAATAACAACTTCGTCATCAATAGCAATGTTTTCGGCACTTATTAAGCCAACAAGACGATTGCCAAGTGAGAGTTTTTCGTTCATTTTATAGCGACCAACACGGTTAATGTTGTAATAAGCATCGCTAAAGAACAAAAGGTTAATATAGTTACGAGTGCTTTCTGCCGATGGAACATCGGCAGGACGAGTTTTGCGAGCAAGTTCAATCAAAGCCTCTTCTTGAGTTGTTTGAGGTTCTTTTTCAAGAACATTTTTAATTAAACGATGGTTGCCAAAAAGTGCCATTATGTCATCATTTGTATAACCAAAGCATTTTAAGAACAAGCCAAGGGTGATTTTATGTGAGCGGTCAAGAACGATTTTTAAAACTTCGTTTGCACCTTGTTCAATTTCTACCCACATACCATGGTCAGGATAAAGTTGTGCACGAAGTGTTGTGTTGTCGTCTTTATTTCTTGTGTAATATACGCTAGGAGAACGAGTAACTTGGCTAACAATAACCCTCTCAGTTCCATTAAACACAAAAGAACCCTGCTCTGTCATAAGAGGGATATCACACAAGTATACTTCTTGGTCAATAACTTCGCCACTGTCTTCTACCATTAGGCGTGCATTAACTTTTAAAGGCACGCTGTAGGCCGCTTTGCGAATTTTGCAGTCTTTAATAGAATATTTTGGCTCTTTGCCAAGGTTAATGCCAGTAAAATAAAGTTTTGCCTTACCGCTGTAGTCAGTTATTGGCGAAAGTTCGGTTAAAATATCTAAAATTCCATGCTCTAAAAACTCCTTATATGCGTCTTTTTGAATTTCTAACAAATCTGGAAGTTCGCCATTAAAATTGAGTTTAGAGAATGAATATCTTTCAGTTGTTCCATACATAACTTTTTTTAATGTAGGCATTTTTTCTTGCATATTTATGTTCTCCTTAAATTTTTGCGTTAGATTAAATTGTTTAAAAATACGGTAGCATTAATGCCCTGTTTGCCAAAATCCGCTTATAAACAAAGGGATTTTGCACAAGACATGAAAATAGCAAGCAAAAAAGGCCGTAAAAATTCTAAGCCAAACTTGCCTGCAAAAAATCTATTAAATTAGAAAGAATAGAAACAAAATTTCACTATGCTACTAATATTCCTTGTGCTATTATAAGCCCCAGCCAAACATTTGTCAAGCAAAAATTTGAAAGTTGTTTTAAATAGATTGTGGGCAAAAAAAATTATTCTCAAACATAAATACTGAAACATCATTATGTTATTAACAAAAACATAAAATCTAATTATTAAACAAAAAGGGCGGTTGCACCTAGCAACCGCCCTTTTTGTTTAAATAAAATTTGTAATATTCTGCAACTACCTATTATTTTCCATAAAGTGTTCGTCACACTCTTTGTTGCCATAATTTAATATCAATTTACCCTGCTACGCAATAGTGATTTCGAAAGCCGCGCAAACGCCGTAGAAGTCACCCACAGTGCTGCCGTTCAAATTGCCAATGAAGTCCACATAGTACGCATAGTAAGCGTCATAAGGGTCAGGAGAGCGCAACCACCAACTGGCACCACCGCCACTGTGGCCCACCGTGTTCCCTATGCCGCATACTTTTACTGGCTCCGAGCCTTGGCTACCAAGAAGCGTAAGTTCGGCTTTGCTTAACAGCCACAGTCTTGACGAGAATGTGTTGTCTTGTGAAGATTCCTCTACAGTATATGTTTCCGAAATACTTCTTTCGGTTATTTTAGCGTACAAATCTGAATCTGCTATACCTGTTACTGATGTTGTAATGTATGCCCCTGTTGCAGACAGGTATGCACATATATCGCTTTGGTCATAGTCGTTACTTTCCTCATCTCCATCAAACATTTGTCCATCTATCCAAGAGCCGGTTGATGAACTATATCCACCCGCGGTTACATAGCGTTGAATAAACCAAAATGTTTTGCCTGTATAAGTTACATTATTCATATTTACGTCTGAAAGGCTATACCATGTATCATCTCCCACGGTTATTGAAGTTGCATTTTTTTCTTCACTTAAATCTTCGCCTTTTACTGCAAATGCAAACCATTCTAAGTCAGCAGTTGTGCCATCTATTGATTCTATGCCATGACCCATTTTGGTTGCAAGATAACCGTTATAAGTATCTGATGCGTCATTAATAACATAAAATGGAGATTCTACTTCTTCAAAATTGATGTTTTGCCAATTAAACGCCAGTTTTTCAGTTAAAGCAGTTTCATCGGTCAAGCGAAGAGCAAACATAATTGTAATTTGCGAGTCCTTGGCAATTCCAGCCTCATATGGAAGCGTTGTGTAGTTTGCATTTGTTGCGCCATGTATTATAGTTACTGCACTTGTGTCGCCAAGGGTTGGCAATGGAATATTTGCCGTAATTTTGCTTTCGCTTAAATTTGTTATTGTTATTTGAAAAATAATGTCATAGGTTTTAACTGTTGAAACTTTTGTTTCTGGGTTAACATAGGCACCATGATAAAAATACATATCTCCCAGTTTTATGGTTGAAGTTGTTTCCTCTTCTCCACCCATAATTGTTGATCCCAAAGTTTTATCATAAAGCCTTGCAGAGGTGCCGTTTGAATCCATTTCTGACAAGTTATATATTGTTCCAGAAACACCAACTACGCAATCATGAATATTAAAACCCAGATTACCTGTTATGTTTAAGGTTGCACTAAGTGCCGAATAAACACCAAACGCCATTACACCTAGGCACAACACTAAAGTTGATATTGAAATCCATATACTCTTTTTCATGTTTTTTCTACCCTCTTTAAAATATATTTTGCAAAGCAACAAGAGTTATTCACGCAAAATTTATTGCAAAATGATAAAAAATCCACATTGTCATCACTATTGTTGATTTTCTTTATGATATTATCATTATTATTGCTAAATAGTCAATCAAAAAATGTGCTTTTATCACTTTTTGTTTTAAAATGAAACAAAAAGGAGATTTTATGCTTAGGCTTAAAGAACTAAGGCAACAGCGCGGGTTAACACAAAAAGAAGTCGCCAAAGTTGTTAACTACTCTCAAAACCTTATATCTACTTGGGAAAACGGATCTCACGAACCCAGCATTAGTGCGTTAATTACGCTTGCAAACTTTTTTAATGTTAGTGTTGATTATTTGGTTAAAAACGACTCCAATGTGCCAAAAGAAATCAACGACTCAACCTACATAAAAGTTAACAAGCATTTATCGCCAAATCAGCAGGCATGCATAAAAGATTTAATTGATTTAGACGAGCCATTATGTGTTCAAGCAAAAACTTATATCAGAGCATTAAAAGAAGCATATAGCATATTAAAAAACAACAGTGAACAAGTTGGTTAACAAACCACAAATTGTTTACTGCTGTTTTTTTGTTAATTAAAGCAAAGAGATTATTAAATCTCATCTAATTTTTGACCAAATCTATGTTCAAAATTTAATTTAAGTATATATAGCGTTCTATCTATAACAAAAGAAGAAATTTTTAAAGAATTTAAGTTATCATAATCTGTCAATGAAATTAATCGCAATGATTGATATTCTGCATTAGACAATTCCTCTACCCTGCCCATTTTACAAGATACACAAGTAATGTCGCCGTCGTTTAAGTTAATATATCTTTTATTTAAAAAAGCAGAACCACAAGTACTACACTTGTTTAAGTTAAATCTATAACCAAAGCCCTCAAACACTCTTACCAAAAATTTAATTAGCACCAAGTTAGGTTTAACAGTTGAGTCATTAAGCAAGTTTAAGCATTTAAGAGTGTCTACAAAAAGCCCTGAGTTTGCTTCGCCTGCAGGCAAAACTGCTTTTATTATTTTTGCAATATTACAAGCGGCATAAAAATTAGGCAAACTTTTTGTTATATCATAAAAATTTGTAACAACATTTGCCGAGGTTATTGTGTTTAGCATGCCATTTGCATATATAAAATCGCCAAAGGTAAAAAGTTCCTTTGCCGATTTAAGTTTTGCGTTTGAATTTTTTACGCCCTTAAAAACAACCGATATAACACCCTGTTCAAGCGTAAATAAAGTTGCCAAAACATCTTTTTCTTTATAGTCTTGGTTAGCAATAACTATTGCTTTAACATTTGTTTGATTCATAATATTAATGTTACCTGCTTAAGCCGTCATCTTTTTGACTATTTTCAACCAATTCGAGTTCTGGCGCGGTTTCAATGCCTTTATAAAGAAGATAATAATTAACTTGACCTGTGCGTTTAAAAAGTTCCCACGAAAGCCTTGACGCCCTACCTGAAAATTTTGCCATAGTTTATTACCCTCCTTTTAAAAATATTATATGCATTTTATAACAAAATACTCTTATCTTTTTGCATTAGGATTAAGCATTTAACAAACAAAAATATTTAGTTTGTCATGCCAACAACTTACATAAGCATTATATGCTAAAAATGCATATAAGGTCAATAAGATTAAAAAATTTTTTTTAATGATTTTTTTTATTTACTCTTCGCCGTTATAACCCACATTAGATATATCGTTTGGGCGATTACGCCAATTTTTTTTGGTTTTAACAAACAGTTTAAGCATAACTTTTTTATTTAAAAGTGTTTCCATATCATGCCTTGCCTGCTCGCCAAGTTCTTTTAGTTTAAATCCATGTTTTCCAATTAATATGGATTTATGGCTGTCTCGCTCACATGTTATATCGATATCAATTTCAACCAGTTTTTCGCCCTCCTCAAAGCGCACAACTTCAATTGCTATGCCATGAGGAATTTCTTCATCATACAAATAAAGTGCCTTTTCTCTAACTGCCTCAGCGACCATAAAACGAAGTGATTTATCAGTGTATTCATCTTCGGCAAACAAAAAGTTTTTTTGCTCGCTTACTGGCAAGAGTTTTAAAATTGCATTTTCCAAAACATCTAGGTTACGCTTTTTTAATGACGAAAGCGGGATTATTTCTTTAATACCCTTAATTTCCGACAGCCTTGCAAGCATAGGATATACTTTTTCGTACTTAGTAACATCAATTTTTGTTATTGCTACAATAACTGGGTTTTCTTTTTTAACCAAATTATCAACATATGCAATTTCGTCATCGGTTAATTTTTTTGAGCCATCAATTAAATAAACAACAATATCACTGCCACCAATAGCCGAGCGCACATTTTTCATCATATATTTATCAAGTGCGTTTTTGCTTACATGAATACCCGGAGTATCAACAAAAACTATTTGATGATATTCTTTTGTAATAATGCCTAAAATGTTATTACGCGTTGTTTGTGGTTTTGGAGAGACTATTGCAACCTTTTCGCCTATTAATGCATTAATAAGTGTGCTTTTGCCTGCGTTTGCCTTGCCCACCAAACTCACATAACCTGTTTTATATTCCATTACTTTTCTCCTGTTTTATTAAATATTGTGCGAGCATTAAAATGTGACAACTAACACATTTTAATACGGGCGCTAGCACCAGCGAAAGTTTGCCACCAGGCAAACATTGCTACAGCAAATTGATTTACAAAGTAAAGCAAATTCGCTGGTGCAAATAAAAACTTACCTGTTTATATTGGCTTTTTGCAATATCTCATTTTGCAATGAAAACATTTCTTCCTCTTCTTCTTGCAAAATGTGGTCGTATCCTAAAACATGCAACAAGCCATGCACCGCCAAAAAGCAAAGTTCACGCTCGTAACCATGCCCATAATCTTTTGCCTGCTGTTTTGCTCTTTCACGACAAATATATATATCTCCAATATTGACATCGCCAAGGCAAGCGTCAGCCTCGCAATCTAACTCATCTAAACTTTCAAGCATAGGAAACGACAAAACATCGGTTACCCTATCAATTTGCCTAAACTTATTGTTTAACTCTTTTATTTGCCCCTCATCAACCATTACCAAATTAATTGACATGTTTTGAGGAAGTGCCAAAATTGAAAATGCAACATCATAAACTTTTTGGATTTGTGCTTGTTCTTCTTTATTAAACTCGTTAAAATTTACAGTCATAACTTCTCCTAGCAAATTGACTTATTTACCACCACCGTGCTTGTTATGCGATTTATTCCTGCCATATTTGTTACGGTTTGATATTCGTCTTTAATTATCTCATAATCTTTAACAAGTTGTCTAGTTTTTTGTTTACACTCGTCTAAAATTTGTTTTTTGTTTTTTTGAAAATAGTTTTCAATCTCATGGCACTCTTGTTCATAAAAAGTTGTTGTTTTAATAATAATTGGCAAAATCAAACCATCACATAAATAATTTAAAGTTTGTTCTGTTCTACAATGCGTTAACTCGACTTGATGGGTCTCCTGATAAATTGGCAAGCCACAAATAGTAATTTCTTTGCGAGCAAAACTTTTGCCTGTGTCAATCATTTGCACCGTGTTATCTTCAACCTCTTGGGTGGTGGTTATAAATACATCGGCTTTTATATCTGCCATTGGTTTAACAAAAAGAGTTTGTCCGCTAGTGTCGGTTATTTGTGGCACAACGAGTTGTTGCCCTTTTTTAACTGTTTGACCAACCTTAACCAGCACTGTGCCTTGAATTGGGGTTATTTGCGTAATTATGCCATCATAATCACTGCAAATTGGAGCAAACTCCCCATGCTCTTCATACTCTTCGTTATACACTTTTTCTTTAATGTTAATTAACAGCGTGTTCCCGCGAATTATAACACTAACCAAACTAACCTTATCAATTTTTTGCAAGGCATTTTCTATTTGCAAAGCGTTTATTTTACTTTTTAAAATAATTCCAGAAACATTATTGTCTTCCAAAATTTGCAAAACCTCTTGCGTGCTAACAAGTTCATTTCCAACAACTTGATATTTAAAAATAAAAAAATTAAGTACGCTAGAAAAAACACAAAACAAAATAATGGGAATAATAACACCCCATCTTAATATTGATTTTTTTAAAAACGCAATCGTTCCGACTTGTCTACTTTCAAGAACAGCCATTCCGTTTTTTTCTAAGATTTTTTCGACTCTTTTTTTCAGTTTTAACGGAACTTTAAATCTTAAGCAGTCTTCATCAAATCTTATATCAGAGATTTTTCCCAGTTTTAACACCTGTTTTAATATCTTTTCTCTATTTAAGTTTTTAACGGTAAATTCTTGCATATTTTTCATACGCGTTCCACCTGCTTTATTTTGCCATTTATGGTTATTGTGCTTGGTGTCATTTCTAATATGCTCAAATCACTACCAAACACCGAAATTACGCCATTTTTAACCCTAAAAACAACGGCTGTACTTGACAGCGTTATTATTCCAGCAAAACCCTCAACATAAAACAAATAATCGCCAAGCATAACACATTGCTCAGGAGCAAGCCTATTTAAACATCCTTGATATTTTTGTTTTAGACTATCAAAAAAATTAAACATACAAAATATTGTATGCTTAACCAATTTTAAAAAGAAGAATTTAGAACGAAAAAAAGTTAAAGTTTTTTAGCCAAAGTTGTATCAATGTTAACAAAAGCAACGATTACAATTCATATTGTATAATCATTTTTTTGAATTGCGTTTTGCTACAAAAAAATCGGTTAACAGTTTTGCACATTCTTCTTGCAATATTCCACCAACAACTTGAGTTTTGTGATTCAAGCGGTCATCTTGCATAATTGCTTCAAGCAAGTTTGTTTTGCTTGTTTTATCATATGCACCAAAATACAAATTTTTTATTCTGGCATTTAATATTGCACCTGCACACATTGGGCATGGTTCAAGCGTAACATAAATATCACAATCTTCTAATCGCCAAGACTTTTGTTTTTTGCACGCCTTTGAAATTGCCAAAATTTCGGCATGATTAATTGCGTTTTGTGTTTTGTTGCGAGTGTTATGTGCGCGCGAAACAACCCTGCCGTCTTTAACAATTACGGCACCAATAGGAACTTCGTCGTCCAAAAAACTCTTTTGCGCCTCTTTAAGGGCGGTTTTCATAAATTTATCCATATAACTGTACTAATGAACTAAACGCCTAAATATGCATGCATTCCCCGAGTGCGTAATTTGCAAATTTGCAAGCATTAATGCCAACGGCTGGCGCTTTTGACCGCGTTATTTGTGATATTTAATATTGTTATTTATAGTAAAAGCCCTATAAATTTGCTCTAGTAACATTACCCTAAACAATCTATGAGGAAAAGTCATTGGAGAAACACTTAAAGCAAAGTTTGCTTTATCTTTAACTGACTTACTTACGCCATAACTTCCACCAACAACAAAGGTTATTTCACTGCTCAACACAGTTTGCTTTTGCAAAAATTCAGCCAGTCCTTCACTGCTTAATTGCTTACCTTTTACATCAGCCAACACAACAAAACCTTTTAAATGCTTTAAAATATCATTACCTTCTGCATTTCTAATTTGCTCTTCGTTTTCAAGATTTGTGTATTCTTTTAACTCAAACACGCTCAACTCACAAAAGCGCGAAAGTCTTTTTTTGTATTCATTGCAGGCATCAATAAAAAATTTATCTTTTAAGTTGCCCACACAAACTATGTTTAATTTTAACATTACATTATGCCCCAAATGAGTGTTGATAGCGTTATAAAAATGCCAATAAAAATCGTGCCATATAAGAACGCCTTATCAATTAACGACGGTTTTTTGATAAAGTTATCGCCGTACAACATGTTGTTCGAAAAGTTAATATCAATAATAACGCCTCTTTTGCCACCACGAGGAGCGTCATTTATTATAACTTCAGGGATTTCTTTATCTTCTTCAATTCCTGCATCGGCATCAACTTGCCTTGCATCAAGGTTAAATTCTTCAAAAAGTTGTTCTCGTTCTTTTTTTGCAATAGCCTTGCGTGCAAGTTTTTCAAACTGCTTAACTCTTGTACTTTTCATAAGTCCAAAAACTAAGAAAATTAAAATGCCCAGCATGATTACAATAACAAAAATTATTCCAATAAATACCGCGCCAGCATTGCCATTTGTAAGCCATGAAACTAGGTTACTTGAAAAATCTCCCATTGGCAACTTATTTGCCTGCGCAAAGGTTAAATAAAGCCCCATAAAGTTGTTCATAAAGTGAATAATCATTGACGGTATTATTGAGCCTGTTATATAAACCAAAAGCGTTAAAAACATTCCAATTATGCTCGCATAAAAGAACTGCTCAACATTAAGATGCATAAGCCCAAACAAAAAGCCTACCAACAAAACGGTTTTTTTAATATCAAGTTGCTTAAAGCCATTTACAAGCAAGCCCCTGTGACAAAACTCCTCACATATGCCGGGCAAAATTGCTGTAACAACAACATCTAGCAAAAAGGTTGCAAGCGGATAACTTCCACCACTTGACGATGACATTCCAAAACTTGGGTCATAGCCTGTTGAGTAAATAAAAACATTAAAGAACGATGCTACTGCCAAATTTAAAAAATAAACAATAAAGCCAATTAAAATTGCATATAGCACAGCCTTTGCGCCAATCGGCTTAACATTAAATTCTTTTAAAACCTCAACTGACTTTTTTTTACGCAAAAATTTATACATAAAAAACGGAATTAAAAGCATAAAGAGTATTTGAACTCCTGCATTTAAAATTATTCCAACGGTTGAACTAACCGAAACAAGGTTAGAAAAAATTCTCAACCCTACAAAAAGCACAATTACAACAAAATATATTAAACTAGTATCAAAAAATAAACTTCTTTGTTTTTTCATAATTCTCCAATTTTAGCCCACAAGCCCACCAATAACAACAATCAGCCACAAAACCGCCCCCGAAACAAGAGCAACAGTTGTGTAGATATTTTGCCTGTTTTGATTTGGTGTTATTAATTTGTTTTGCTCATTTTCATGCTCTATTTCAACAACATTGTGTTCAACATTAACTATGTTAGAATTTTCAGACTTGGTTGGTTTTAATGCAAATTTTACAATTAACCAAATCAACACACTTGCCACAACAGCAATAATCACCGACAGCACAATTCCTAGTGCCGAAGATGTGTTGAGTTCTGCTAGCGGGCGACCGGTAAAGTTACTGATATAAGATATTAAAACAACAATAAAATTATTACACAAGTGAACTATTATGCTGTAAATAAGCGAACCTGTTTTATTAAACACCAATGCAAACACAACGCCCATAATTATTGGATAAACAAACTGCGAAATAGACAAATGAACCATAGCAAACATAAGCGCCGAAATTAAACTTGCAAACCACACTCCGCGTTTTTTTAAACCATTAAAGACTATTCCTCTAAAGATAAACTCTTCTAAAATTGCAGGAATAATTGCCAAGAACACCACATTAAACAAAAACCAGCCAAAAGTGTTATTAGGAACATTCACCGAAGTTGAACTTATGCCCAGCCAAGCAAAAAGTTGGTCAAAAACGCCCACCAAATTAACAAAGCCAAAAACGGCAATTATTGAAATTAACGCACACAATATTCCATTTTTTAACGAAACTTTAAAGTTAAAATTTGTTGCTACTTTTATGCTAATATTATGTTTTTTGTTATAATAAAACAAAACGAATGCAAAGCATGCTTGAGCCAAAGTGCATGCAACTACAACATAAAAAATTGACTGTTGCATTTGCTCTTGTGTTTCATAAATGCTTGCAAAAATGCAGGCAAACAAAAGCGAAACAAGTTGTGGAAGCAACAACACCCACAAAAAAACCTTTGCTGAATCTTCTTGATTATAAACCAATCTTTTATTCATACTATCCTCGTATTATTTTTAACTAGTATATTAACAGGCAACAAAAAAAGCAAACAACATTTAAAAATTGTTTGCTATTATTTATTATTTTTTAATTTCAGACAAAAAATTAATAAAATTAGATATATCGGTAAACTGCCTATAAACCGATGCAAAGCGAACATAAGCAACATCATCTAAAGGTTTTAAACGCTCCATAACCATGTCACCAATTTTTATTGAGCGAATTTCTTTAACCATGTCGTCTTTTAATTGCTTTTCTACCTCTTCGGCAATGTTTTCAATTTGTATTAGGCTAACTGGGCGTTTTTCGCAAGCCTTAATAATGCCATTAATAATTTTATTTTTATCGAATGGTTGAATTGAGCCATTTTTTTTAACAACCAAAATTGGCGTACTTTCAACTGTTTCATATGTTGTCCAGCGTTTGCCACAATTTAAACATTCACGACGGCGACGAATTGAATTTGTTTCAATAGTTGCGCGAGAATCTATTACCTTTGAATCTTCATAACCACAATAAATACACTTCATTTGTAACCTCTTCTTGCAAACTATACCATATTTTGCGGTTATTGTAAACTACTTTTTAGTAAGTGTAAAATAGCAATTTGCCACTTTATATCTTTTTAATTGCAATCTTTGACCACTTTGCATAACATACTCGATTCCTGTTTCAAACTTACAATTTTTGCATGTGTTAGCAAATAGTGTTTTTATTGGGCAATGCACAAGCGTCATTAAATCAAAATCGTTAAAATCACTTTTAATAACTGGTACATTTGTTGCGTTCTTTATTTTTAAAAACTCTTCATTGGCAAGTTCTGGTGAAGTAACAACTGCAACAACATTGTCTGACAAAAGTTGGTTAATTGCAAAAATATTTTTAATATTTAACTTAGCACCTAATATTGTTTTTTTATTAAATTCTAGCGCACCCAAATTTTCTGCATAAACACCCAAATTTGGGAATTTATTTAAAATATTTTTTATTACAATTATATCGGAATTTCTTAAAAAAGATGGGATATATAAAAATGCGTTTTTATTCGTAATTTTTGTGTAATCAAAATTTGCGTAATCGCTTGGTTTTACAACCAAAAAATCAACTTGATTATTATTTTTATCGTCAAATATCAAACTATAATTTTTATTTGTTTTTTTAGGATTATTTAAAATTATTAATTGGTTATTCAAATAATTATAATTGCATTCTATTTTAATATTATTTTCGAAATATTTTTCAATATTTTCAACTGCTGTTTTTCGCAAATTATTTAACTGTTGCTTGCTTACAAACACACCATTTAAGTTAACAGAAAAATCATGCAAATAAAAATTTGTTTCGCCAAGTTTTTGAAGCGACTGCCTTGCAGAGTCGCATGTTAAAGGTTGCGATTTTGCCTGCTCACAAACCTCGCCCAAAACACAACCACATACCCTTACCGTGTGCAAATTTTCATCTAACAACCAATAATTTAATTTTAAGGGCTGGTTTACTAAAGCGATTAATTCAAATTTTAATGGCAGTAATCTTTTTGAAGCCAAATCTGCCTCTTCTTTTTTTGAATCACAAATCAAATGAGCAACTGCCCCCTTTGGCAAGCATGCCGTGGTTGTTATATTAAAAATATTATTAGAAACTTTTTTAATGTCTATTGCGGTTATGGTTGCAACCTCTTTATTATTATAAACAAACTTCAGAACATCGCCAGCGTTTATTTCATACTGAGTTTCTAGTTTTATAATATTAAACTTTCTTCCGCGTTCAAAGTTTAACACTCTTCCTATTTTTACACCAATATGCCCCTGAATGTTATAATCAATGATATTTTCATTGCCGTTTAAATAGCCTTGCGTATAATTGCCACGGTTAAACGCCTTTTTTAAGTCTGTTTGATTTTGTGCTGTTGCAACATAATCGTTATCTATAATTTGTCTATAAGTTTTTGTTGTTGCATAAACATAAGCAGGACGACGCAAGCGCCCCTCTATTTTAAATGAGTCTACACCCGCTTCAACAAGTTCTTTTAACCTTGCCGACATGTTTATATCTTTTGCAGAAAGCAGGTAACCTTCGGCAATTTGTTTGCCTTTTAAAACTGCCTTATATGGCAAGCGACATGGTTGCAAGCACTCGCCCTTATTTCCGCTTTTGTTAAACAGGCAAGAAGACAAATAACAGTTCCCCGAAAAGCAAACACATAGCGCCCCTTGAACAAAATATTCAATTTCCAAACTCGTGTGTTGCTTAATTAATTTTATATCTTCAATATTTGTTTCTCTTGACAAAACAACACGCTTTGCACCCATTTTTTGTGCCTGCAAAGCACCAAGAAAATTATTAACCGCCATTTGCGTGCTAGTGTGAATTTCCACATTTTTAAAACTATTATTAATTAAATTAACAACGCCAAAATCTTGCACAATAAAAGCATCAACGCCAGCCTCAAGTGCGTTTTTTACCGTTTGCAAAAGTTGCTCGGCATTATCATTTTCAATAAGCGTGTTAAGCGTTAAATATACCTTTGTTCCATACATATGTGCAAAAGCAACCGCGCCTGCCAAATCTTCGCCAAAGTTTTCTGCTTTTGCCCTTGCATTAAAATTTTTTGCACCAAAATAAACGGCATCTGCACCTGCAAACACCGCTGACTTTAAACTTTGAAAATCTCCCGCCGGAGCAAGAAGTTCGGGCTTTTTCATAACTAACCTATTTCTTTATCTTTTATTTCTTGTTTTGTTTGTTTTTCTAGTTTTATCTTATTCTTTTTGCGTTTAAACAAGTTAACCTTGTTTTCTTTGCCAATTAGCAATCTAAAAAAATTTTGTCGGTGCATAAACCAAATTAAAAAGAAAATTCCAAATAGCAACATGCAAATAACCACATTGCCCTTAAAGCGATAGCCCTCAATTATTGTTAATATTGTAATAAAAATAAACGAAGCGATTGCACCATACTTAAATATTAAAAGGTACAAAAGGCAAACAACAAACATTACAACAACCCACAAAGGCTCTGCAACAGCAAAAACGCCAAATATACATGCCACACCCTTGCCACCTTTAAACTTATAGATGATTGGAAAAATATGCCCCACTATTGCAGAAAAACCGCCAGCAAACAAACCAATGTATGCCGTTGTTCCGCCAGATACACCACCAAACAAAAAGAAACCTACAAGCGATGGAATTGCACCTTTTAACGCGTCCATTAAAAGTGTTAAGAGTCCCCAGCCAAAACCGTATGTGCGAGCCATATTCATGGTGCCGGGATTGCCACTGCCATGTTTGGTTATGTCGTCATGCTTTATGCGCGACAAAAATTTTGCAGAACTAAAGTTCCCCAAAAAATATCCACCCAAGACAAGCAAAACATATTTTAATATTGTTATATACATAAAACCCTTTTGTTTAACTTTTATTCTTTATCATCACGACTTCTTGTGATGAATTTAATTGGCGTACCAGTGAAATCCACTGCGCTTCTAAAACGATTTTCCAAATATCTTAAATAAGAAAAATGCATAAGAGTTGCATCATTAACAAACAAAACAAATGTTGGTGGTGCAACTTGCGTCTGCGTTATATATTGAATTTTTAACTTTTTGCCATTTCTATATGGCGGTTCATTTGAAAGAATTGCACTTGCCAAAAGTTCATTTAAGTTGCCTGTTGTAATGCGTTTAGTTGAGTTATTATATGCCAAGTTAATCTTTTCAATAACATCAAAAAGCCTCTTGCCCGTAAGTGCCGAAGTAAACACTGGAATAAAATAATCCATAAACGAAAGGTCAATTTTTAATTTGTCAATATATTTATTAATTGTGTTACCGTCTTTGTTTTCAATTTTATCCCATTTGTTCATAACGATAACCGAAGGTTTGCCCTCTTCATGCACATAGCCTGCAATGCGAACATCTTGTTCGCTTATTTCTTGGCTTGCGTCAAACACAATAAGAACAACATCTGCGCGTTTAATTGCTTCCATTGAGCGAATAACTGAATACCCCTCAACAGACTCTTGTTCAACACCGCGTTTACGCCTTAACCCTGCAGTGTCAATTAATGTATATTTTTGACCATTAGCAACAAAGTCAGTTTCAATGGCATCACGGGTTGTGCCAGCAACATCGCTTACCACAACTCTATCTTCGCCCAAGATGCGGTTTGTTATGCTACTTTTGCCAACAGTTGGTCTGCCAACAATGGCAACTTTAATTGTGTCGTTTGGCTCATCATCTAACTGGCGAAAATCAAAGTGCGAAACAATTTCATCTAACACCTCACCCAAGCCTTTTGATTGTTCACAAGAAATAGGAAAAGGTTCGCCCAAGCCCAAGTTATAAAACTCATAAGAATTTTCTACTTCAAAATTATCTAGTTTATTAACAACCAAAACAACGGGCTTGTTGCATTTGCGCAAATAATCAGCAACCTCATGGTCATTTTGAGTAACGCCATCACGGCCATCAACCATCAAAACAATGACATCTGCCAAATCAATGGCAATGTCTGCCTGTTCTTTTATGTTAGATTGAAAAACATCGCCCGATTTAGAATCTAAACCGCCCGTGTCTACCAACCTAAAACTATAACCACACCACTCAGCGTCGGCATAAATGCGATCACGCGTTACGCCCGGAGTATCATCAACAATGGAAATACGCTTACCGCAAATTTTGTTAAAAAATGTGCTTTTGCCAACATTTGGCCTTCCTACAACTGCAACTAATGGCTTTTTCATTTTTTCTCCTAATGCAAAAAGTATAGCACAGATGATTTTTAATTTCAATCAATTTAAAGCACCTATATTTTTTTACGCTCAGCCTTTTTAAGTCTATGTCTTATCTCAATGGTTTTAACCTTTCTAACAAAATAATAAGCAACCAAACTAACAACAAAAGAAGTCATTAACACGCAAAAAATCTTTTCACTACCCAAAGTCAAGTTATAACCAGCATAACCTGCGTACCGTGAAAAATAAAACACGACATCTGCAAGGCAAGCCCCAACAAAAATTGATGCATATGCCCTGCTTGGCGTTTGAACAACAAAAAGCAAAACAACTCCCAAAATTGCCCCCAATGCTATGTATGGTTGCAAGATTACACTTTCATACACTTCAAAAGAAATTAAGTTATAGACTAGGCTTAAAACAAACGCCACAAGCACCCCAACAAAAACTCTCAAAAATATTTTAAAATGTCTTATTTTAAAAAATGTTACAAAAGAAAAAACAAGGGGCAAAACAAAGCCCACCCACGAGAAAGACACTCCCCATAAGATAAAATTTGGAATAAAATATGCCACCAATGTTAGCCCCAGCAACAAAACCAAAACCGATTTTCGAATTTTTAATTTTTTGTAAATGCTCTCGCCCACATTAAAGCAAACCAAAATAAAAAGCACACCAGTTAAAATTAAAGAAAATGTCATAATTTTTTCCTTTTTTAACATAGTGTGTTTAAAAAATTTTTTTATATGTAAATTTGTTAAAGTTAATCTTCTAGCCCAAGCAAAAAGTCTGTTGAAACACCAAAATATTTTGCAATTTTTACAAGCATGTCAAAGTCAGGTTCTTGTTTGCCAAGTTCCCAACGCGAAATTGTTGTTTTCGTAACATTAAACGCATTTGCCAAATCTTGTTGTAAAAGATTTTTCTCTTTTCTTAATTCTTTCAATACATTTCCAAAAACTTCCATATAAAAATATATTATGCGCAACTCGCGATTTTTACTTGACGGTGACTAAACTCGCGACTATAGTTTATATATATAGGAGATAATTTATGACATTTTACTCAAATAGTAAAAAACAAATATTTAATCACGAGCCATTATTAATCTTTTTGCGCGATAACGACCTGCCCCCACAGGTGTTTTGTGCCCTATTTAACTTAGACTTTTCCGTTGTAGACAAATTTTTAAATGATAAATATTATGATATTTCTGTTGGTAATTTAATTGAAATTGCAAATGCATTATCAATTAGCATAAAAGACCTAATTAAAGGTTAATTACACTTACTACAACCGTGACATTTTCTTTTTTTTAAAATTTTTTTAAGCAAATAAACAATTGCAAACAAGCAAACGGCAAACACAAGAGCAACCAACAAAAACAACCAAATACCTTTTGCCATAATCAAGTTAACTGAAGCATTAACCACAAGCGCTATTACATATGCCACAGCAAACTGCACCAAGATTGAAACAAGAGTCCATTTTTTGCCAATTTCTTTGCCAAGAACACTTACTGTTGCAAGGCAAGGCGAATAAAGCAAGCAGAACACCATATACGAAAGTGCCGATGCAGGGGTAAAGCACACCGCACTCATTGGATTTGTTAAACTTTGTGATAGGTTTGCATGATAGTTTTGCGCAGTGTTTGATATTCCATTAAACATTGCAAGGCTTGCAACAATAATTTCTTTTGCAATTAGCCCAGCAATTAACGCCGAGGTTGCGCCCCAAGAACCAAAACCCAGAGGTGCAAATATTGGAGCAAATATTTTACCCAATGTTTCTAGCATACTTTGCCCGCCCTGAGTTTGAACAAAAGCAAACGAAAAAGAAAAATTTGACAACACCCACACTATTACATTTACAGAAACAAGCAATGAACCAACTCTTAGCAAAAATTGCTTTGCGTTATCCAAAATTAACCTTGCCATGCGTTTTGGTTTAGTTAACTTATATGGTGGAAACTCCATAATAAATGCGTTATCTTTGCTTTTTAAAAAAGTCTTTTCATATAAAACACTAAGTAGCAGTGCAACCACAACCCCAAGCATATATAATGCAAAAACAACAAAAACATTTTGAGCGCCAAAGAATGCAGAGCCAATAACCGCATAAATAGGAAGTTTTGCACTACAACTCATATAAGGTGCAAGCATTGATGTTTTAATTTTAGAGTTTTTATCGTTAACTGTGCGAGCCGTAAGGCATGCAGAGGTTGAGCAACCAAACCCCATAAGCAATGTATAAACGCTTTTTCCAGAAAGCCCCACCTTTGCAAATATATCATCTAAGCAAAACGCCACACGCGACAAGTAGCCACTATCTTCTAGTATGCCAAGGCACAAAAACAACATTACAATTTGAGGCAAAAAAGCCAAAACAGAGCCAATGCCACCAATTAGTGCGGAAGCAAAAAAATCATATATTATTGCATTGTTTGTTACGCTTTTTACAACTCCCAAAATCCAATTTCCAAAAAGATCTTGAACCAGATACAGCAGTTGATCACTAAGCCATGCGCCAATCGAGAAAAAAGTTAAATAAAACACCAAAAGCATAACAGCAAAAAATATAGGCAAGCACAAAAACTTGTTTAGTACTATTTTATCTAATTTGCTTGAGCCGTATGGTTTGTCTATTTTAGTTTTATGCGTTTTATTTTCATTTGTTGTAATTTTACATTCTTGCAATATTTTTTGAATTACATCAAATTTTTGTTTAGCAAATGTCTCTATATTGCTTTGTTCTTGAAGCAATTTTATATTATTTTGCTGGTCAATGTTAAGGTTTAATTTGTTTAATATTATTTCATCATTTTCTAGTGTTTTTAAAGCAACATAATTTAAGTTTAATTGGCTTATTTTATTGACATTATTTTTAATTATTTCTTTTGTTAATTCAATGTTTTTATTATTATTTATGTTTGCAAATTGCTTTAATTCAAAAGGAGTTTTGACATATTTAAAATTTAATATTTCTTTTTTTAAAATATTTATTTCTTGCTTATTTTCCGCATTAATTTTTAAGACTTTTATTCCTAAAATTTGTTCTAATTTTTTTAAATTATATTTATTAATTTTATTCTTAGAATTTTGTATATCATTAACTACCAAAACGCATGGAACATTTAAGTTTAAAAGTTCCAAGGTCAAATAAAGATTTCTATGCAAATTATTAACATCAACAATGTTAACAACAAGTGAATTTAAGTGAGAATAAAGATATTCAACAGTAACACTTTCCTCAAACGAAAGTGGCGACAATGAGTATATCCCCGGCAAATCTACCACTTTAAACTCTTGATTGTTTAAGCGCATTATTTTTTGCTTGCTATCAACGGTTACGCCATGCCAATTACCTGTATGTTCATTTGCACGAGTTAACGAATTAAATAATGTAGTTTTCCCTGTGTTTGGGTTTCCTATTAAAAGCACTTGGTTCATATACCCTCGCTTGCAGTTTTTTGTATAACTAAAACATGTTTTGCAACCGAACTTCTTAATGAAAGCATGTAACCATTTAATTCTATTAACAAGACTTCATTCAAAAAAGATTTTTGATGCAGAGTAACTTTTGTGCCCGCCGTTAAACCCAGTTCCAAAAGTCTACGCTTAATATTAAAAGCGACATGAGTTTTATAACCCACAATAAAATAATCGCAATTAATTTTTGCGGTACTTAAGTCAAGCGTTTCGTTTTGTTCTCCCAACATTTTGCTGACAGAATGCGAAGTAATTGTTTCACTAGCAATTTTGTTTTGATTGGTTAAAAAAACACCCATACAATAATGTATGGATGATTGCATTTTAATTATGACCTATTTTTTTAACAGCAACATTTGATTATTAAGCCACTGAATAATATCGTTATAAAAGAGAGATTTTGTTGGCTCTTTTTCATTAAAAGGTTCATGCCTTGCATTTGCATACAAACGCAGGTCTAAGTTTTGCATGCCCTGATTTTCAAACAATGAATAAACCTCGCAAACTCCCTTGCCATACTGCCCCACTGGATCCTGTGCGCCAGCAACAAGCAAAATTGGCAGGTTTTTGTTATATCTTTTTACCCAAGACTTTTGGTTAACCTTTTTTAGTGTGCTTACCATATCATAATAAGCGCCTACGGTAAACTTTATTTTACAACGCTCGTCTTGAATATACTTTTCTAGTGCGTCTGGCTCAGAGGTTATCCATTCCATTTTATAAACAGGGTCTGGAATATATTTAAAGTATGAATTTGTCATTAAATAATCGGCAAATTTTGAATGTGACTTTTTGCCTTTAAAGCATTTCATGCACGAAAGCATGCAAAGTGCCAAATTTGTACCTGTCACCCTGCCAGAAGTACCACACAATATTAAGCCATTTAACTCGTTTGTATATTCTCCCGCATAATATCTTGCAAAAAAACTGCCCATTGAATGCCCTAACATAAACAAAGGGACCCCAGCATAGTTTTGTTTTGCGATTTGCGTCATATGATGCAAATCTTTAAGCACATATTCTGCACCTTTTTTGGAAGCAAAAAAACCATCAGTTTGAGCACCAGTTGATGTTTTTCCATGACCCAAATGGTCATTCCCGCACACAACAATGCCATGTTTATTTAGTTCTTTTGCCAAATCTTTATACCTTAGCATATGTTCTTGCATGCCATGGGCAATTTGCACCACGGCTTTTGGCTTTGTTATTCCATCGTCAAAAAAATAGTAAGCCACCTGAGTCATTCCGTCGCTAGACAAAAAACGATTTGGTTCCATACCTCTCCTTTTATATGTTTTGGTTTGACATATTTAGATTAAAGATATTTTTCTACATATGTCAAAATTTGTTCTTTGCCCATAAAGCCAATAAATTTTTCTTGGAATTTTCCGTCTTTAAAAATGCAAACAGTTGGAATGCTCATAACACCATATTCTCTTGGAACAACCTGACACTCGTCAACATCCATTTTAAACACAGGGATTTTTCTTTCATCTTCAATTTCTTCCAAAACTGGTGCAAGCATACGGCAAGGACCACACCAAGAAGCATAAAAATCTAACAACACCACGCCATTGCTATTTAACACTTCTTGTTTATATTGTTCTTCGTTAATTACTTTCATTTTGAATCTCCTTTAAACATAGTTTACCAATATTTATTATTTTTAGCAACAAATCATAAAATTACTCAAAAAAATATTCTCTTATAAATATAACTCGTATTATCATGAAAAAACATTTTTAATATATAATTAGAAAATATTTTTATATCTTCGTCAATCTTAATAAAACAAAAAAAAGTTAAGGCAAAAACCCTAACTCTTTTTTTATATTTATCCCACGCAATTATATTAGCATAATTCATACGCCCCATGCAAACTTTTTAATAAGATTTTCGACAAAATTTTTAGCATTATTGAATATTACTAAAAAATTTTAAAATGTTAATAGCGGCTCTAAACTTATTAAAATCACATTTTTAGTTTGCTGGCAGATTTTGTGCCTTTAAAGTTTTTTAAAACATTAGACCCGTATGCATAATTATGCTTAATGTTGCATGCATATTCACAAATACTATCATCTATTAATTTATCAAGCAACTGCCCAAAAGTATAGGAGTGTTTCCATAAATAGTTTGCAAATGACCCCGGAATAGTATTTATTTCATTTGCATAAACCTTGTTTGTTTGTGTATCTAACAAGTAATCAATTCTTACCACTCCTGAGCAACCAAAAACCTTAAAAATCTTAGTGCTTAAATCTTTAATTTGTTCATCTAAGCCATGCCCTAATTTTACATCAATGGTTTTTTTGTTTTCGTTCGAATCTTGCAGATATTTTTCATCAAATGTTAAAAATGTTTTCCAATTTTTTGGCTCCTCTAACACCGATGTTTCAACATTATTTCCATAACCAACACACGAACAATTTATTTCTCGCAAATTCTCAACAACCTGTTCAATTATGATTTTTTTATCAAATTCTAATGCAATTTGAATGTTTTCTTGCAATTCTTCCCTATTTTTTGCAATATTAATGCCAATACTACTCCCCAAATTGGCTGGCTTTACAATCATTGGATAACCCAACTTAATTTCGGCATCTAATAAAATTTCTGCACTCTTTTCGCTGTAATCTTCTTGCAAAAAATGAACAAAGTTTACACAGGGAATATTATTTGCCAAAAACACATTTTTCATTATAACCTTATCCATTCCCACCGCCGAGGCAAGCACACCACTTCCAACTAATGGAATGTTTGCCAAAGTCAAAAGCCCAGCCAAGGTTCCGTCCTCGCCGTTTAGACCATGACAACAATTTATGGCAACATCTATGTGTTTAAATTTTTTAAAACCACAGCCTTTCTTTTTAAGTAGCCAACCATCAAAAAAGCCGTTAACAAGTTCAGTCTTTTTTTTGATGTTACATGAATAAATATTCAGATTTTTATAATCTTTTACAACACTCCACCCATTATTATAATCAATATAAACTGGCACTACTTCATATTTTGACTTGTTCAAATTATTAATAACTTGCATAGCAGTTATAATTGAAATATCATGTTCGGCGGACTTTCCACCATAAAAAACAGCAAGGTTCTTCATTTTTACTCCCCTGCCGTATATTTATGATTTTAACTCAACTTTTGTTAACAGTGCACTATTTTGTTTGTTCTTTTTGAAAGAAGCCCAAACTTATTAAAATTGCCCGTTCTATTTCTTTCATCTTTATTTCATTTATGCTTGATACTTTTTCTTGCAAGCGTCTTTTATCTAAAGTTCTTATTTGTTCTAGCAAACATACAGAGTCTTTTGGCAAATTATATTGCTTGGCGTTAAGTTCTATATGAGTTGGCATTTTTGCTTTATCTAATTTACTGGTTATTGCGCACACAATAACTGTTGGTGCATATTTATTACCAATATCATTTTGAATAACAAGCACAGGTCTAACACCGCCCTGTTCGCTACCCACCGTGGGGCTCAGGTCGGCGTAATATATTTCTCCTCGTTTTATTTCGGCTTGTCTATTCTCCATAATTCCTTTTCGTAATTAAAATAGTCTATGGACTCTGCGCGTTCATACAGTAAATCGTCTTGCATTAACCTTTCTTCGGCATATCCACATATCATATTATGTTGTTCCTCATCATTTGGTAACGCGTAGTTATTTAAAACATCTCGCAACTTTAAACTTTTACATGCGCGATATAACTCATATTTGTATTCTCTGAGGTTATTCATATTTATCTCCGTTTTTTTGTTTTTTTAAACGCGGTAATCTTACTTACAAAAGAAAATTTGTGTCGAGTATTGTAAGTTAAATTTTTTTATATAACTAGAGTTTGCTAACATAAAAAAAATATTCCTTAAAAAAATCTTTCGACATTATCTTTAAGAAACATATATAAATTTTATTCAATATTAACATTACAGAAAATAATTCCACCATTAGTAAACTTTTTGTTGACAAATGCTTATGCTAATGATATAATAAAACAGTTTTTTGCGGGTGTAGCTCAATGGTAGAGCCCCAGCCTTCCAAGCTGGTTGCGTGGGTCCGATTCCCATCACCCGCTCCATTACTTTTATATAATTTTTTTTCAAATGTTATATAAAGGTTCAAATACATGTCAATATTTTTCTTTAACATTAAATCCTTTCGTGCATGCGTAGCTCAGTTGGATAGAGCAGCGCCCTTCTAAGGCGAAGGTCAGGGGTTCGAATCCCTTCGCGTGCACCAAAAAATCGACAAGTAAAAACTTGTCGATTTTTTATTTAAGAATGCAATGAGTGTTTTCTTTAAGCATGCAAGAACAACACGAATGCAATGAATGTTTTCTTTAAGTATGCAAGAACAACACGAATGCAATGAGTGTTTTCTTTAAGTATGCAAGAACAACACGAATGCAATGAGTGTTTTCTTATTTTTTTCTTTTTCTGGCAAATCCATTTTCTTTTGAATAACATTATAAAATTCTTCTGCCCACTTAAATTAATTTCTGTTAAATTCATATTTGTCAATATGCTACTCGGTTCTAAGTGCAATAACTGGGTCTTTTTTTGCGGCGCTTCGTGATGGAATTAATCCAGAAATTAGTGTTAGGCCCATGCTAATTAAAACAAGTATAACCGCCCCACCGACAGGCAACACTGCATTCAAGCCAGCAACGCCTGTTAATGCATGCAATATAATATTTATTGGAATACAAAGAAGATAAGTTATAAGCACACCCAGCATGCCAGATGAGAAGCCTATTATTAAAGTTTCTGCGTTAAACATGCTTGACACATCTCGTTTGGACGCACCTATTGCACGCAAAATACCAATTTCTTTGGTACGTTCTTGCACCGATATTAAAGTTATAACTCCTATCATAATGGAAGATACAATTAGCGATATTGCAACGAATGCAATAAGCACATAAGTAATGGCATCAATAATTTGAGTTATTGAAGACATCATGAGCCCCATATAGTCGGTGTAGGCAATTTTTTTTGTTTCATCAACAGAAGAGTTATATGAATCAATTTCTGCCACAATAACATCTTTATTTTCAAAAGAAGAAGCATAAATATTAATTTTTGATGGGTTTGCTAAGTCCACTGCACCAAGTTTTTTTAGATTATCTTCATATGTTGAACTTGAAAACACAGTTACTTGGTCATAATATACTGCAAATTGTTCGGTATTAGTTGATAAAAGTTCCTCGTCTAATTTTGTTGCTAATTCTTCCTCTGTAAACGCAGATAAATCTGCCTCTACTTGAGTTTTTATATTATTTTTTACCTGTTGTTCTATTGTTGGGCGAAGCATTGCTTTTAATTCATCTAATGACATATTTTGCAAATAGGTTGCAATTTGTTCAGCGCTTATCCCCATTTCTTCAGCAAGTGCCGAAGATATTTGTGCTATTAAGGCATCTTTATTAGTAAAATTTGCCATTATTGCATTTGTTTGTGTTTCAAGTTGTGCCTGTTCTTGTTTTACACACTGAATTTTTGTATATGTTTGCGCTTTAGCAGAAGAGTTTTGCCCGGCAACAACTTGCTTAAAGGCCTCCTCTTTTTGTGCATTGGTTAAAGTGCCTGTGTTAGATTCAAAAGGCAAGCCTGTTAACACATCAATATTTGGAGTCGCAATTTGCGCTTTAACAACATCTGTTTGTTTTGCCTTATTAATTACATATTCTGTTAATTTGTGAGTATAGCATATTGTTCCTGAAAGCATAGACGCTTCGGCATCTGCTTTTGGCCTAATTATGCCGGTTACTTTTAATTCTAATGCGTCTTGATAAAGCATTTTTAAAAAGGTTTCATTATTACTAAAATCGGCATAAATATTTCCAACCTTTTGATAATAGTCAGCAGGGAGAATTGTTTTAAAAGTTCTGCCCGAAAGTTCGCTATATGCCCAACTTTTATCATCTTTTGGCAAAGTTTGCCCATTTGCTGCAGCATCAATTATTGCATCAATTTCTGTCTTACTCAAAAGCCCTAAAGCATAAAGAGTTAAATCATCAAGTTCGTTATTTTTATTTAACACCAGCACTATTTCATCATGTTCGTTTGGCCATGTTCCGCCGTCAACAAGTTCATATTGGTCATATATTAAATTATTTATAATTTGCCCATCTTGTGTGCCCGGCAAGAGTTCTTGCCACAGGTTTGATGTCATCATAGACGCAAACATATTTGTTGAGGGCGTGCTATTCGATTGTTGTCCATTATTTGCATTGCCATTTGAGGCAACTTGCTTCATAAACTTACCAATCATTTCACTCATTAATTCGCCAGTATCCGACTTTATTATTTCGCCATCAATGTTTTCGGTATAGATTTGCATATCTAAATCGTATGAATATTGAATTCCACTAACAGCAGATGCGAGTTTAGATTCCTCATTTGCCATTTGTGCTTCTAAATAAATTTTGAATGCACCAAGGTCATTTTGGCTTGTTTCTACCGAACTCAATGCATTAACCAGTTCGCCTATAATTGGGTCTTTATAAACGGCATCATTATCATGGTCGCTTTCGCCACTCACATTCATAAAACTTTGTATTAGCGAAGTCATGTCCATTGTTTCTTCTTCAAGCGTTAAAGGATAAGACGACAATGTTGTTTCTTGAACATGATTAATATACCCAGTCATGCCCTGCGAAACAGCCAAAATAAGTGCAATCCCAATAATGCCTATACTGCCAGCAAACGATGTTAAAGTCGTTCTGCCTTTTTTGGTAAATAAATTTTTAAGAGATAACTTAAACGATGTCCATGCCGACATTTTTGGCTTTTTTTCTTTTTTACGCTTTTCTAATTTTTTTACATCTTGCTTTTGTGCGTGCTTAAATTCTCTATCGCTTAACGGCTTCGAATCATCAACAATTTTGCCGTCTAACATTTTAATAATACGAGTTGAATATTTTTGCGCAAGTTCTGGGTTATGGGTTACCATTATAACCAAACGGTCTTTTGCTACCCTCTTTAAAATTTCCATAACTTGCAAACTTGTTTCAGTATCAAGCGCGCCTGTTGGCTCGTCGGCTAAAATTATGTCTGGGTTATTAACAAGTGCACGGGCAATAGCCACGCGTTGCATTTGTCCACCAGACATTGCGTTTGGTTTTTTGTTTATTTGGTCTTTTAACCCAACCTCTTCAAGGGCCTTTATTGCGCGCTGTTTGCGTTCATGTTTTGAAACACCCGAAAGTGTAAGTGCCAATTCAACATTTTGCAATACCGTTTGATGTGGTATTAAATTATATGTTTGAAAAACAAAACCAACCGAGTGGTTACGATAAGAATCCCAATCGCGGTCTTTATATTCTTTTGTAGACACGCCATTAATAATTAAATCTCCGCTTGTGTAATGATCCAATCCGCCTATAATGTTAAGCATGGTTGTTTTTCCACAGCCAGATTGACCCAATATAGAAACAAATTCATTGTTTCTAAATTGCAAATTTATTCCCTTTAATGCAGAAACAGTGCCTGCATCTGAAACATAATCTTTTTTTATTTGTTTTAATTCTAACATAGTATTTTCTCTCCTTGTTAGCGTATCACTTTTATGCGTTTATGTCACGCAAATATATATTTAATTTTGATTAGAAAACTGGCTATTATACAACTCTGCATAAAACCCATTTTTATTTAACAAATTTTTATGTGTTCCTTGCTCAATAATATCCCCGTCTTTCATAACCAAAATAAGGTCAGCGTTTTTAATTGTCGAAAGCCTGTGTGCAATAACAAAACTTGTTCTGCCCTTTGTTAATTCGTCCATTGCATTTTGAATAATTATTTCGGTTCTTGTATCTATTGACGAGGTTGCTTCATCTAATATTAGCATTGGGCTATCCTGCAACATTGCTCTAGCAATTGTTAAAAGTTGTTTTTGCCCTGCCGAAATTGCTGTTCCGTCCATAAGCACCGTGTCGTATCCATTTGGCAATGAATCAATAAAGCGTTTTATGCCACACACATGGCAAACCTTGTCTAGTTGTTCTTGCGAAATGTTTTGTAAATTATATACCAAATTTTCTCTGACAGTTCCTTCAAACAACCACGTATCTTGCAACACCATGCCAAAAATATTATGCACATCGTCCCGCCTTATATTTTCAATGGCAACCCCATCAATTTCTATGCTACCACCACTTAGTTCATAAAACCTCATAAGCAGGTTTACCATGGTTGTTTTTCCTGCCCCTGTTGGCCCAACAATGGCAACTTTTTGCCCCGGCAACACTTGCGCCGAGAAGTCTTTAATAATAATTTTATCAGGAGCGTCTGGATACGCAAACCTTACATTTTTAAAACTAACTGCACCTGTTGGCTTTTGCGTTAATGCTGGTTTATCTGATTCGTCACTTAATTCTTTTTCATTTAAAAATTCAAAAATTCTATTTGCCGATGCACCAGCAGTTTGCAGGTTTGTCATTGATTGTGCTAATTGAGTGAGTGGCGATGTGAACAACCTAACATAAAATATAAACGATATAATAACACCAAAATTAATAATTCCATTAATAGCCAGCACTGCTCCAACAACGCAAACCGCAACATAGCCCAAATTGCCAATAACATTCATTATTGGATGCATAACACCCGACAAAAATTGAGATTTCCAGTTTGCATCATACACGGCCTTGTTATGTTTATCAAAATCTTGTTTTGTTTGCTCACCTGCTCGAGATATTTTTACAATACTATGTCCAGAATACATTTCTTCAACATATCCATTTAAAGCGCCAAGGCTTTTTTGGCGGGCTATGAAATATTTTTGAGAGTTTTTTACAACTGCAATCAAAACAAGGAAGCCTAAAATTGTAACGGCAATAACACATAATGCAAGACGCCATTGGGTTACAAACATCATAATTAAACAACCAACAAATTGAGCCCCTGCACTTACCATTGTTGGCAATGCATTTGAAAGCCCCTGTTGCAATGTTGAAACATCGTTGGTTATTCTGCTTAAAATATCGCCTTGTGTGGTTCTGTTAAAGTATTCTTGAGGAACTTTGTTAACTTTTTGCGAAAGTTCTTGTCTCATTTTTTTCGAAGTTTTTAGAGTAATTGTTGCCATTATGTAATGTTGAACAAATGAGAATATTGAACTTAATAAATATATTACAACTAGAATTATTGCTATTTGTGCAATGGCTGGCATGTTAATTTCAGCGCCAAGCCCTGCTTGCAGATAGTCGGTTATTTTGCCTATTTGGTTTGGCCCAACTATGGTAAGTACTGCCCCAAGCCCTGCAAGCACAAGCGACAGCAACACCAAAAATTTATATTTTTGCATATAAGCGAACACTTTTTTTAATGACGAAAAGAGGCTTTTATTTTTTTCTTGTTTTTTCATTATTTGCCTCCTTTTAGTTCACTTGCCGAAAGTTGCGAATAAGCAATTTCCTGATAAACTTTGCATGACTCAATTAACTGTTCATGTGTTCCCATGCCCACAATTTTGCCATCATCAAGCACGATAATTTTATCAGCATTTTTAATGGTGCTAATTCGTTGAGCCACAATTATTTTAGTTGTATCGGCAAGATTGTTTTCTAATTCACTTCTTAAACGCGCGTCTGTTTTATAGTCTAAGGCCGAAAAAGAGTCGTCAAAAATTAAAATCTCTGGTTTTCTTGCAAGTGCTCTTGCTATTGCAAGCCTTTGCTTTTGCCCGCCCGACACATTTTTGCCCGCTTGGGCTATGTAATGCTCTGTTTGCTGAGGAAGTTTATTAACAAACTCCTCGGCTTGAGATAGTTTTATTGCCTCGGCAACATCTTCTTCATCAATTTCTTCCACGCTTTGCCCAAAAGTTATATTTTGGCGAATACTTCCAGAAAAAAGGACTGCCTTTTGAGTTACATACCCCAATTTGTTATATAGTGCATCAAAAGTGTAATCTTTAATATTTATGCCATCAACCAAAATTTCGCCGTCTGTTGCATCATAAAAACGAGCAATTAAATTAATTAATGTGCTTTTGCCACTTCCCGTTGCTCCAATAATTGCAAGCGTTTGTGACTTTGTTACTTCAAATGTTATATTTTCAAGTTCATATTCGTTTGAGTCTGGGTACTTAAACGAAACATTTTTAAATTCAACATTTCCTTTAAGTGCACTATTTGTAATAACCCCCTCGATTATGCTTGGCTTTGCATTAAGGACTTGATTAACGCGCTCAGCAGAAACCTGTGCAGGTGGCAACATCATAAATATCATAACGAGCATCATAAATGACATTACAACATAGCCAGCATATGTTCCAAACACAACAATGTTAGAAAGCATGCCCAGGCGTGCTTCAAAGCCAACAATACCATTTAAAAGTGCCGCTCCAAGCCAATAAATAACAAGTGACAAACCATTCATCATAAATGACATATATGGCTGAAAAACAGCAAAAACGCGTTGATTAAACAGTTGAGTTTTCATCATTTTTGTATTGGTCTGCTCAAACTTGTTATTTTGATATTCTTCGGCATTAAAGGCGTGAACAACATTTATACCTGATACATTTTCTCGTGATAAACCATTTAATTTGTCGGTTAGTTTTTGTACAATTCTAAACCTTGGCAAGACAATGCTCATAACAACAATAACAACAGCAACAATCAGCACAACTGCTATTGCCGTAACAAGTGAAAGTTCTCCGCTTTTGCCAACCATTTTAATTATTGCCCACACTGCCATTATTGGCGCTTTAATTATGTTTTGCAACCCCATTGAAATAAGCATTTGAACTTGAGAAATATCATTGGTTGTTCGAGTGATTAAACTTGGGACAGAAAATCCATTCATTTCTGCCTGTCCAAGCGACATTACATGATTAAACAACTTTCTTCGAGTGTTAAAACTAAACCCACCCGCAACTCTAGCAGAAAGATAGCCACACGCCACAGCAAGCCCAGCACTTGCAAGTGTGCAACCAAGCATTTTTAATCCTGTTAACAAAATGCTGTTAACTGCTCCTTGCGATTGAATTAAAACAGTTAATTCAGACATAAAATCTGGCAACAACAAATCAAAATAAACTTGAGCAATCACCAAAATTGCACATAAAATTGCCATTGCCACTTCTTGCTTTCCCATATTTTTTAATAGTTTAAACATTTCTTCACCCTAATGTTATAAATTTTTTAACAAGCAAAATATTTTTTTGTACTATAACACACTAATTTTGAATTTTATTTTAACTTGCAAATATCGAATATGCTATTGTAACAATTTATGCCACAACACGCAACGCATTTTTTGCATACTGATATTAAAGTTTTGTATTTTTTTGCTAAAAAACATGCTATGAAATAAAATTGGGTATTGAAAACAAAATTGTTATATGTTAAACTTTTTTAGAATAAAAATAGGAGAAACCACATGAATAAAGAAGAATTAAACAAACTCAAAGAACAACAAAAAAAATACGCAAAATTATTAAAAAAAGCAGGTGTAAAAAAGGTTGACACCCCACAGCAAATTGACCAAAAACTATTGTGGTATTTGCAAACTATTAAAAGTGAAAAATATTCACAAATTGTTTTAGATGACAAACACCTCTCTGATCCAGCATTTTTGCTAGATGTTTATAGCATGGTGCCTGGCTTAATTTTTTGGTTAAGACCAAAAAACGAAGAATTAACAAATAGTTTTAATTTTATGTTAAATTATTTATCACTCGCCTACGCTCACGAACTTTCAAAACAACAAGGCGCATTTCCGGTAAAAAAAGAAACTCATTTGGTTTGGCTTTTAGAAAATTATCCTAATTTGTTTAAAAGCCCTTTGTTTGTTAATATGCTTGCTAATCAATTCCCAGATTTAAACATTATATATGTTATTCATGAATGTTTTGAAAACACATATTATGAATATGACGGCTCTCGAAAATATGACTATAGAAACCTGCTTGCAAAATTACCTGATTCTCTTTGGGTTGAACAAGCAAGCAAGTTTGGCGTTGATGTTTTAAGCATAATTCCAAAAACTTTTGACAATTTTATTGAAATTGTTTCTTCAGCCATTGAAAAAGACGGGTTTGACGCACTTGCCTACTTGCACCACGCTGACATAATTAAAAACAAACCATTAATTAAAAAAGCATACATTTATGGTGGTGGAGCACAAGGATTAAAAAAATTCTTAGAAGAAACACTCTCTCCTTACACCGAGGGTGTTGACTACACTCACAATCCACCGCTTGCTTACAAAACAAAAAACAGACACAAATACGCATCTCAACAACTACTTATGCAAGATGCCGAAATTAGCGACATGTTATCAAAATAAGGAGCAAAAATGAAATACATAACCAACCCAAAATTAACTGAACAAGAAATTTTTAACTTTATATCTTCTGTGCTTAGCAACGAAAATGCCTTGTTTAACAATGCAACACCAACATTTATTAACTTTTCGTCATTTTTGCAACTTTCTTCTCGCGACGAAAACGGAATTGTTGTTTCATCTAACTATAACTTAGGGTTAGTTCCATATAACATCTTTACTTTAACTGACTTTGAATTTAAAAGTCTTTATCCACTTTGCCACACAGATTACTCAACTGCTTGGCAAAATTATTTGGCAAATCGCTTTCCTACTTACTCACAAGACCTTAAAAAATATTTAAAAAGGCATGGAAAAAATAAGTAATTATGCAAAAAAAATAAATGGCACGAAAGCCATTTATTTTTTTATTCAATATTTATCCCTAAGATTGCAAGAACCAAAGTGTCAAGCAATACTATTGCACCATTTTGCTAGACGCGACGAAACCTAAAATCAATTCCTGCATGTGCGCCAAAACATTGGCGCGCACGGGTTGCAAAGCAACCAATTTTTGCATTTGCAAAATTATGCAGGTATTGTTATTTGGAAAGCCGGACGCGCGCCGAGGTAACCGTTGACATTGACGTTATCCACGTAGCCATTCTTAAACACGAAGCACGCATAGCTGCCATCGGACGCGTCGGGAGAACGCGACCACCAATAAGCGACAGTGTTCCCTCCGTCGTAACTTTGGTAGGCTGTCAAGTTAGCATAAGTAGTGCCAGAAGCAACAGTAGTGCCTTCAACGCCATTAACATATGTTAGTTCGGCTAGGCTTGGTGCCCAAAAATAATCATCTGTGAACAATTCTGGGTTACTTGTTTTAAATGTGTTTTCAAATGTTGCATAATCTACGCTATTTTTGTCGGTGGTATACAGTTCTGACAAACTGCGGGCAGTTATTCCATATTTTTCTTTATTTTGATATAGATAATCACTGCTTATGCCGAATCTATCCAAGAAATTGATTTGCACGTTTGTGTCTGGCTCGTATTTTTTGCTATCACTAGAATTTGCTTTATAATGTTGTGATACTTGATTTGATGATGTGCTTTTAAAATATGCCCTTAGGTTGCTTGTTGCATAATTATGGGCTGATATATATACTGAGCCTGATTGATATGTATTATGAGCATAGTTGTTCGTTGGAAAACTGTAATAATCATTACAGTATGATAAACCATAGTTTGCCATTGCAGTACCACCACCATCTGCACTTAGCACATATTCTGAGATAAAATAATATGTATTGCCTGCCTTCGGCTCGCTTGCACTATCAAATATACTAAATGTTGTGCCGTCTGTACTTTCTGCATATGGTATCCAACGTAGTGGAACGTTGTTACCCGATTGGTCTTGCACATCTGGATTTGTGCCAAGTTCTATGTAATAATAGTTGTTTGTTGAGTCATATCTCATTAAACTCCACTCCTCAAAAGTTATACCCGTCCAAGTTAATGCCACTTTGTCGGTTAGGGCGCTGGAGTCGTTTAGGCGTAGGGCAAACATTATTGTGGTTGACTCGCCTGCGTTAATTGTGGTTGAGTATGGAAATGTTGTGTATTCTGAATTGTTGGTGGAGTCTAAAACCGAGATTGCTGTTGCATTGGCAACCGTTGGTTTTGGCGCCGAAATTGTAACGGCTGAAGTTAAAACATTTTTAAAGGTTATTTGAAAAACAATGTCAAACATTTTGGCTTGATCTGTGCTTGAATCTACACCGTAATAAAAATACATGTCGTCAAGAGCAAAGTTGTTTGTGGTGGTTGATTCTCCTCCAAGCACAGTTTTTTCAATCTCTCGGTTGCCAAGCGTTGCCGAGGCATTTGTGTCGGTCACGCCCTCTGCAAGGTTATAAATTGTGCCAGACATTTCCACCATGCAATCATGCATAACAAAGCCCAGCGAACCACTTACATTAAGCGAGGAATTCACTGCCGAATAAACACCAAACGCCATAACGCCAAAACATAGCGCCAATGTTGCTATTGAAAGCCAAATGCTGTGTTTTTTCATAATTTTAACTCCTTTGTTAAAAATTGTTTTGTTCTTTAACCCAAAATGCTAACCATGCCACCTTGTACCCCAACTAAATGCCTTGGCTAAATTCCACCACCCTAGGCTGGAATTGTTATCTGAAAAGCCGGACGCGCGCCGTTCGCACGGTACGCAGTATTGCCAGTGAGGGTGCCATTGGTACCCACGTAGTACGCATTGTACGCATAGGACGAAAACGGAGTGCGCAACCACCAAGTGCCAGCGGTTCCAGCAAATGTACCGTCCCCCGCAAGGCTTGTCGTTGGGAGTTTGTAACTCTTTTTATAGTTATCACTACCTGCTGTTAGTGTTGCGTCTTTTTGTCCGAGGAAATTACATGCTTCATAATAACTTAAGCACCAGAGTTTATCCGAGTCAGTTGCTGAGGTTGAGATTGTTTTTTCGTTTATTGTTTTTGATGAGGCTGTAAATGTGCCTGCTGTTTTTGTTGTTGTTGCTGAGGTTGTGCCAGTGTCGGAGTACAGACTAAATGTTGCTCCGTTTTGTGCTGAATCTAATGGACGTGCGGTTATCATATTGTATACGCTGTCTGAAGAAATTTCAAAGTATGTTAAAAATGATTTATCGCCTGTTAATGCTGTAGACACATTTGGGTAATAATTTTGTGCTGAACCTGCGTTTGCTGTGTTGCCTGAGTAATAGCGATATGCTGGGTTATCTGAATTGTCGTTTAAATATGCGCGTATATTACTTGACGAATAATCATTTGGTTTTAATGTATGTGTTGTATAGCCGTCTAATGTGCTTGCGTCCCCGCCGTTGTAATATACTGAGTAACTGGTTGCTGGTGAGTTATAGAAGTTATATGAAATACCATAGTTTGTTGCACTCTCTACATCTAAGATATATTCCGAGATAAAGTAGTATGTTTTACCTTCTTCGGGTTTGCTTGTTTTTTCAAACAGTTTATATGTGCTTGTTGTTGTGTCATATTCAGCTATTGGTACCCAACGGAGTTTTTCGCTTCTATTGTATGGGTTGGTGCCCATTTCAATATAGTAATATGTGGTTGAACCTGTGCCATAGCGCGCGTCGTTGGTGTTTTGGATTGTGTCGGATTTTATTAAACTCCACTCCTCAAATGTTATCCCCTCCCATGCAAAATCAATGGTGTTTAATACATTTGCTTCGTCGGTTAAGTTGAGGGCAAATTTGATTGTGGTTGTAGCGCCAGCGCTGATTGTTGTTGTGTATGAATTGGTAAAGTCAACATAGCCATTGGTGGTATCGTTATGTAGCACGGTTACACCAGCGCCAACAGTTGGCATTGGAAAGGTTGCTTTAACGCTTTTTGTGTGGAGGTTTGCAAAGGTGAGTTCAAAAACAATGTCATAGGTTTTAACTGTGGTGGTTGAGCCGTTTGTGTAAGCCCCGCGATAAAAACTTAAATTTCCAACGCTTATGTTTGCTGAGGTTTGATTTTCGCCACCCATAATGGTTTTGGCAATGTTGCGGTTTGTGCGAGTTGCATAAGTGCTTTCAGAATCAAGTTCTGCCAAGTTATAAATTGTGCCAGAAACCGAAACCATGCAGTTGTTCAAATTAAAGCCCAAGTTGCCACTTATGTTAAGCGAGCCACTTATTGCCGAATATACCCCAAACGCCATAACGCCAAGGCACATGCAAAGTGTTGCTATTGAAAGCCATATGCTTTTTTTCATGAACTACCTCCAAATTTTGGTTAAAATAGTATTTTCTTTTTCCTGCACAAATATGCCACTTATGAAACTATTTCATATAACATATTAACACACATTTTTGAATACGCAAAGCAAAATTTGAAATGTTTTCATATTTTTCTCTCTTCTTTTATTCATTTTTTAAAAATCTCTTTGCAAATTGCACAAAATTTGATATTGTTATAGTTATGATAGAAGTTAAAAACCTTTTTTTGAAATATATTAGAGAATATTACGCGCTTTATGACATTAATTTAAAAATTGAAAAAAGTGAGCGCGTTGCCTTTGTGGGCGACGAACACAGTGGGCGCACCACCCTTTTAAGGGTTATTGCAGGGCTAGAAAAGTTTGACTCTGGCGAAGTGTTTTTGCACGGGCGTGAAATTAGGCAAATAGATTTTAAAGACGACATTCAACTGGGCTATATTTCCGAAGTTCCTGTGTTTTTTGAAAACAAAAGCGTTTATGACAACCTTAAGTATGTTTTAACCGAGCGCGGAGTTGACAAAACCGAAATAGAAAGCAAAATCAACAAGGCATTAATTGATTTTAAAATTGAAAAATACAAAAACATAAAAGTTAAAGATTTAGACCTTTATGAAAAATATTTGCTCTCATTTATTCGCCTTAGCCTGCGTGAGTTAAACATTTTGCTTGTTGACAACATTTTTGCCAAGTTAAGCGCCGACGAAGCACAGGCATTTGTTAAACTAATTAGCGATGTTTTTGTTTGCAAAGATGTAACACTTATTGCCGTTTGCGACAACTTTGAAACAGTTAAAGATATTTGCACAAGGCAAATAAAGTTTGTTTCTGGAAGCATTGAGCAAGAAGAAACTGCACAATAATAATTTGCATTTATTTTTTTGAAAAATGTTTAATTAATAAACAAAAAACCCTCTCAACGCCTTTGTTTGAGAGGGTTTTGTTAATAATAACAAAAAATTAAATTTACATTTTAAAATATTTAAAAAAATATATTTAATAGAATAAAAATAAATAATTAATAAATATTTTCGTAATCATTTAAAAGTGCTTTTGAAACGCGCTTGCCACGCTCTGCCAGTAGCATATGTTTTGTTGTTTCAACAATTTCACAAACATATTGTTTGTAATATTCATTAACCACAACGCCCTGTTGCTCCAAAACAGCAAATGCTTGTTTTGGGTTTAAATTTTGAAGCATATTATTAAGCGCCGTTTTTAGTGCAGGGTGCTTTTTTGCATAAAAAGCAATAAGTTCAACATTGTTTTGCAAGCGCTTTGCGTTTGCCGTGCACGCATCATCAAAAGTAAAAATCTTACTTTTTAACGCATGCATAGACAAAATATCTTGAATATCAATTTCGTCAACATTTTGGCAAGTTAACCAATCCATTAGCCGTTCACCACAAAAAGCAAACTCGTTATCAATTAATGGTGCAACTCTTATACCTTTAAAGTTATTTGCAAACAAAAAGTTAATATTATTATCATTGCGGTCTGTTTGCAGGGTTAAGGTGTCAAACACCAAAATTTTAAACAGGTCAACAATAACTTGTTTTTTATTTACAGCATATCCGTTATATGCATAAACATCAATGGCTTCAGCACAGCCAAAAAGTGTTGTGTCTAGCCCGCGTTTTACCCTTATTAGCCTATGAATTGGCACTAGTGAATTTTCTTCACCGGCAATATCATAAGTAATTAACCCGTCTTGCCCGTCTTTTTGCGCCGGCTCATAGGTTGCGCACGCAATGCCAACTTGGGCACAAAGTTCTTGGCACAAAAGTTCATTAAGCATTCTTATTTGCCTAATTTCTTTAGAATAACCCGAATCATATGTTTTAAAAAGGGCTCTGCCCTTTGGTGTTAAAAACCACTTATCTCCAAAGGTTTCGGTTGAAATGCCCGTGTTTGTCAAATTTGCCTCGCGCGGTTGTGTGGCATACAAAGTCATATCAAGCCCTGTTGCAAGTTTGATATCATTAAACTTTCCTATATTTTTAATTATGCCTTGTTTTATCATACGCGGTTTACTTTAATTCGTTTATTGCCCTTGCCCTATCTTCTGACGCATAAACATAGTTGCCCGACACAATAATGTCAACCCCCAATGTTTTTAGTTTTTTTGAAATCTCTGGCACAATTCCGCCGTCAACCTCAATTTTGAACCTAGCGCCATAGTCATCTTTTATTTGTTTAAGTTTTTTAACCTTAACATAAGTGCTTTCTTTAAACCTTTGCCCGCTTTTGCCCGGAACCACGCTCATTAAAAGCACAAGGTCAGCATAAGCAAAATATGGCATTGCATCAACCACCTCGGTGCTTGGGTTAAGCGCTATGCCCGCCATTGCGCCTGCTTTGTTTATTTTTTTTAAGCACTTTTCAAGGTCTTTTTTATTTTTAAACGCCTCATAATGCACGGTAACAATTTGTGCGCCAGCGTCAATATATTTTTGCACTTCTTTTAATGGTTCATTAACCATTAAATGCACATCTAACGGCAAAAGCGTTCTTGCATATATTTGTTTAACAACATCGGCATTAATTGTGTCATGCCCAACAAAATTTGCACTCATAACATCGCAATGTAGCATATCTGCCACACTGTTTAGCCTTTTTGCATACAGCAACAAATCATCAAGATTTGGTGCTGGGTCGGTTGACGGTGCAACCTTTAAAAAATTAACCATGTGTTTTTACCCACTTATTATTTAATGTTTTATATATTTCTTTATATCTTAAATACCTATCTTTGTCAAGCATACCCTCTTCAACCGCGCGTTTAATGGCGCAATCGGTTAAACTTTCGTTGTAATGCACGCAGGATTTATATTTGCAATCTTGCATAATTGCCACATAGTCGGGGTAATAATACGGCAATTCATAATAGGCAATGGGAAGAAGTTTTTCATCTAAACTGCTAAACCCCGCTGTGTCGGTAATTAGGCAACCGTCCTCAAAAAAGATTTCGCAGTGGCGAGTGGTATTTTTGCCTCGCTCAATTTTTATTGAGAGTTCGCCAACCAAACTTGCATGTTTTTTTAAAATGCTGTTAACCAGTGCAGACTTTCCAACAGCCGACTGCCCCGCAAACGCACACAACTTGCCTCTTATGGCGCTTTTAAGGTCTTCTACCCCCTCGCCCGTGTGAGCATTGGTAAAGATAATATTTTTAACCGCCTTACCATAAGTTTGTTTAACATAAGCACAAATGCCAGCGTCAATGTCTTTTTTGTTAACTACAATAATTGGCTCAACACCATAGCACAGCGAAAACAAAATTAGTTTATCAACAATCATATAATCTGGTTGAGGAACTTGAGCAATGGTTATAACTAGCGCGTCCAAATTGCAAAGTGGCGGGCGCACAAATATATTTTTGCGTTTTTCAACCTTTTCAATGGTTGCAGGGTTATTGTTTGGGTCAAACTCAACGCGGTCGCCCACAAACACTCCATTTGCTTTTAATGCTCCACGAGCAACGCAAACAAAGGCGTCATCACCCGCCTTTACCCAAAAATTATCTGCAACCTTTTTAACAACCAACCCCTGCATTTTTAACCTTTTAATATTTTTGCCCGCAGTTGCCCGCAAGCACCCTCAATGTCGGCACCCATGGTGCGCCTAACCGTGGCAGAAATGCCGTTTTGCGTTAATCTATCCATAAATGCATAGGCTTTTTTACGGTTTGTGCCAACAAGCCCACGCTCATCAACCTTGTTTAATGGAATCAAATTAACATGGCACACAACACCTTTTAAAATTTTGCTAAGTTCATCAGCGCATTCAAAACTGTCATTTTTTCCATCAATTAACGAATATTCAAACACAATTCTGCGTTTTGTTTTATTAAAATAATGTTTAACCGAAGCAAGCAGTTCATTAATGCCATACCTGTTTGCTATTGGCATAATTGTTTTTCGCAACTCGTCATTTGGAGCATGAAGCGAAATTGTTAGTGTTATTTGCAAGTTTAAATCAGCAAGTTGATTAATTTTATCAACCAAGCCACAAGTTGAAAGTGAAATGTTCCTTTGACTTATGTTAATGCCCTGCTCGCTTGAAACAAGGTTTAAAAATTTAACAACATTATCAAAGTTATCAAGGGGTTCGCCACTGCCCATAAGCACAATGTTTGTCACTTTTCTATTTTTTAAATCGCCACCGTTATCACGATTAACAAACAAAACCTGAGCCAAAATTTCGCCCGCACTTAAGTTGCGAACCAAACCTCCAAGCGTGCTGGCACAAAACTTGCACCCCATTCGGCAACCAACCTGAGTTGAAACGCAAAGCGTGTTGCCATATTTATAACTCATATAAACGCCTTCAATAATGTTGCCATCGGCAAGTTCATAAACATATTTAACCGTGCCGTCTTTGCCAACAAGTTTGGTATGCAATTTAATTGGAGCGTCACAAAAGCGCTGTAAAAGTTTTTGTTTTAAACCTGTGCCAATATTGCTAATTTCGCTAATTGCCTTGCCTTGAGTTATGCCCTCAAACAGTTGCTTTGCCCTAAACTTGGGCTCGCCCAACTCCTGACAAAGTTCTTCAACCTCGGCAAGAGACAAATCTAGCAATGTGTTTAAATTATTCATTACACACGCTCCCAACCGTTATAGATTTGCCATTCAAATAACTTTTTGCAAGCATGCGTTTTGAGTTTGGCGCAGTCATTTCCACAATTTCAACCGCTCCACCTTGGCACTTAACAACCAAACCTTGTTTGCTGTTGGCGCATAAAATGCACCCGTTTGGCTCGGTGCTTTGGCAAGCAACTTCGCGAGCAGAAAAAACCTTGTAACTTTCGCCATTTAAAACAAAATATGCAATAGGGTTTGGATTTAACCCTCTGACCAAGTCAACTATCTTCCTTGGCGAAACATTAAAGTTTATTAATGTATGTTCTTTTTTAATCATTTTTGTATGTGTTGCAAGTTCATGATTTTGTGGAACAAAATTTGCTTTGCCGTCTTCAATTAAATCAAGTGCTTGCACACACAACTCAGCACCCAAAACCGAAAGTTTTTCATTAAGCGAGCCATATGTGTCCTGCCCGTCAATTTTGCACTCGCCAGCAAGCAACATATCGCCCGTATCAATGCCTGCCTCGGTTTTCATAATGGTTACGCCAGTAATCTCTTCGCCATTTATTATTGCTGTTTGAATTGGGGTAGCCCCGCGATATTTTGGAAGAAGCGAGCCATGAACATTAATTATGCCATGCTTGCAAATGTCAATAACTTCTTGGCTGAGTATTTGCCCATAAGCCGCCGTAACCATAATGTCGGCATTTAAATCTTTTAATGTTTGCACACCATCACGGCTAACCTTATCAAACTGAAAAACAGGCAAGCCAAGTTCCTTTGCCAAAACCTTAACAGGTGGTGCAAGCAACTTGTTGCCTCTTCCACTGGGTCTATCTGGCTGGCAAACAACGCCAACCACGCTGTGCTTGCTTTCGTTAATTGCTTTTAAAACATTAACACCAAACTCTGGTGTTCCTAAAAATATAACCTTCATTTATTAACCTTTCTTTTCTGCTTTATCTAAAAACAAAATTCCGTCCAAATGGTCAATTTCGTGACACATGCATCTTGCAAGCCATTTTTCGCCTGTTATTACAAACTCATAACCAAACCTATCTTGTGCTTTAACAGTAACTTTCATAGGTCTTTTAACTGCTTCTCTTTGTTTTCCACAAGAAAGGCAACCCTCATACTCAACATCTTCGCCCTCTGCCTTAATTATTTGAGGATTAACCAACTCAACAAACATGTTGTTTACATCAATAACAGCAACGCGCCTTAAAACACCAACCTGAGGCCCAGCAAGCCCCATGCCATCAAAAGCATACATGGTTTCTTTCATATCGTCTAAAAGTTCTGCCAATTTTTCATCAAAAACAGTAACGGGTTTACATTTTTTTCTAAGTAGTTCGTCACCCATTTTAACAATTTTTCTTACTGCCATAAATTCTCCAATTATTAAATCAATTTTGCAAGTTTAATTATATATCTTTATGAAAAAATAATCAAACAAAAAGTTTTATGCCAAACTTGATGGATTAATTTCAACAAACATGCTAACTTTTGCATTTAAGCAGTCATCGCATACATCATAAATTTTGTCAATAATCTCTCGCGAGTTTTCATTTTTTAGCCTTATTAAAATTTGATATCTAAACTTGTTTTTTATTCTCCCAACAGGCGACTTCATTGCGTCATAATAAACAAAATCATCGCCATATTTTTGCGCAAGGTCATAAATTTTGTTATGACAACCTTTAACCATTTGGCGCACAAGTTCTTCATTGTCGCCAGAAAACAACAACCTTAAAATTGTTGTAAATGGCGGAAATTTTGCCACCTCTCGCAGGTTAATTTCTTTTGAATAAAAGCCTTTATAGTTATAGTTTGCAATAAATTTATATGCATAGTGTCTTGGCGCATATGTTTGAAGTATTACCCTGCCTTCACTCTCGTTTCTGCCTGCCCTGCCTGCCATTTGCGTAATTAACTCAAAAGTCCTCTCGGTAGATTTATAATCAGTTTGATACAAACTTTGGTCGGCATCAACAATTCCAACAACAGTAACATCTTTAAAATCATGACCTTTTGCAATCATTTGCGTGCCCACCAACACGGCAGGTGCACTTTGCGCAAACTCCGTCAAAATTTTTTGATGTGCATTTTTAACTTGCGTTGTGTCATTGTCCATGCGTAGCACCTTAACATCAGGAAAATATTTGTTTAACTCCTCAACAATGCGCTGAGTACCCACTGCGCCCTGCCTAATTTTTTCACTTCCGCATTGTGGGCATTTGGTTAATGCCCTGTAACGCTTGCCACAATAGTGACACTTTAATTTATCGTCATTTTTATGATATACCAAACTCACATCGCAGTCGGTACACTTAGCAACATAGCCACATTCTATGCAACGCATAAACGACGAAAACCCTCGCCTGTTAATAAACAACATTGCCTGCTTTTTGTTTTTAAAGCAGTTTTCCAGTTCAAACAGCAACCTGCGCGAAAAGACCCCCGTGTTACCCGCACGCATTTCGCCAAGCATATCAATTATTTCTATGTTTGGCATTGCTTTACCATTTACTCGCACAGGCATTTCTATTAGGTTATATTCGCCCCGCTCCGCCTTATTAAAACTCTCCAAACTAGGAGTTGCCGAGCCAAGCACAAGCGGACAGTTGTTAAACTCTTTTCTAAACTCTGCAACATCTTTAGTAAAATACCTTGGGTTTGATTCACTGTTATAACTTTGCTCGTGTTCTTCATCAATAATAATAATGCCCAAATTTTGAAGTGGTGCAAAAATGGCAGACCTAGCACCAACAACAATTTTTGCTTCTCCCAGTCTAATACGCTTCCACTCGTCAAACCTCTCGCCTACCGAGAGCCCGCTGTGCAAAATGGCAACTTGCTCGCCAAACCTTGCCTTAAAATTTGCAAGAACCTGAGGCGTAAGTGAAATTTCGGGAACAAGCATAATTGCTGTTTTGCCCTGCAAAATAATTTGCTCAATAACACTCATATACACTTCGGTTTTTCCAGAGCCTGTTACCCCAAATAGCAAATGAGTTTTGTTTGCCGATAAAATTGAATTTATTGCACGTTCTTGCAAATCTGTGTGTTTATGGCGAGAATCATCAACTTGATTAAACGACGGCGACCTGTAAATCTTTTCGGCGCTAGCAACCAAAAATCCGTCTTCAACAAACTTGTTTACTGCACCTGGTGTAAACTTTTCATTTAAGTCGGACTTATAATATTTTTGGCTTTCTTGCAAAAATTCAAGCAAATTTAACTGATTTTTTGCATTTTTTCGCAAATTTTCTTTAATTTTTGCCTTATCTCCAACAAATTCCAACACAACCCGACTAAGCGACTTTACCTTGCCAGTGCGCATTTCGCTTGGCAAAAACAGCCTCAAAACATCAATATATTTTAAGTGATAAAGCGCACACATGTTGTGCATAAGGTTAATCATTTCGGGGGTTATAACGGCAAAATCATCTTTAACTGATAATATTTTTTTAACCTTTTTAACATCATAATTTGTTGATTCTTTTATTCTAATAACATAACCCTCAGTAACAAAATTACCAAAAGGAACCAACACCCTATACCCCTCTGAAATCTCCAATTCGCCTATTTCATAATCAAAAATTTTATCTACCGCGCTAGCAGAAATATCAACAATAACCTCAGCATACATATCTTTTGTTTCCCTTTTCGACTTTTTACTTTTTGTGTAAAAGTGTATATTTTAGTCTGAAATTATCAATCATTTTTACACAAATTAAATTATGCTTAATTCTTTAACCTTTATTATCTTTTTATTTCATATTTAGATTACAACTCTGTCTTCGTTAATATATTTTACTTTTGCTTTTAATTTTAATGGCTTACGCCTAAACACTTTCATAATTTCTGGCATAACATCAATGGTTGCTTTATAGCCCTCATCAATCATGTCTAAATAACCTTCTTTTTTGGTGCTTTTAAAGCGCTTTGTTTCTGGTTTAATCATAACATCGGCATAGAGATAACCCTTAACAACATTACCTTTCATTAAAATTCTTATTGTGCATCCAATCACATCAATAAGTTTTGTACTTTCGGTGCCATAATTTCGAGATTTGTTAACATCAACTGCAATAACATAATCGCACCCCATAAGTTTTGGAACATCTGCAGGAATCGTGTTTTGAAGCCCACCATCACACAAATGCCTACCCTCAAAAACAACAGGCTGAAAAATTCCGGGAACTGCACAACTGCCAGCAACTGCTTTTGCTAAATTCCCCTTGGTTATAACGCATTCTTCGGTTGAAATAATGTCAACAGCAACAGCCGAAAAAGGCAACGGCAAATCTTGAATGTTTATATCTCCCAGTTCATTTTTAATTACATTTTCAAGTCCAGTGCTTTTTGATGGAACAATTAATAGTTTTGATGTTCTAATATCTCCAACATCAATCTCTTTGGCAACCTTTAACATTTGTTCATAGTTATAACCCGCCGCATAAAAAGCACCAACAATGCTTCCTGCACTGGTGCCACAAACATAATCAAACTTTAAACCATACTCCTCAAATGCCTTAATTGCACCAATGTGAGCAAAGCCTCTTGCCCCGCCCCCACCAAGTGCCAAACCAATCTTGGGCTTTTTGCTTTTGCTTTTAAACAACATGTTAGAACTAAAAATTTTCTTTTTTGTTTTCCCGAACATAAGATTCCTTTTTAACAATAATTTTTTAATATAGTAAGTTTGTAGAAAAATAACACAAAAAATTAAAATTTCCAAGAATAATTTTTTATTAATATATATTTACCATTAAACAATGACTAGTATACCAAAATGTACTCGTTTTTACAAACTCATTATTAAGTTTGTTCTTTAATACAAAAAATATGGGCTAAAGCATATAGCCATAACCCATGTTTTAAAAGATATATATTACAAAATTATGCTGGAATAGTGATTTCGAAAGCCGCGCGAACGCCCTTAAGGTCTTCCGTAGAATATTCGTTGAAGTAGCCATTAGGGTCAATATACTGCGCGCTATCAGCGTAACCAGCAAGCGGCGACCGAAGCCACCAATTAGCGCCCTGACCATCAAAGCCAGCCGTGTTCCCTATCCCGTATGAAATTCCAACATTAGTGTTATAATTATTCACCGCTGAGCCATTTAACAATCCTAGTTCGGCTTGATTTATTAACCATAATTTTGATGAGAATATATTTTCTTGTGGCTCATCTGCATAATTTACTGTATATGTTTCCGACACGCTTCTTTCTGTTATTTTACCATACAAATCAGAGTCTGCTATGCCTGTAACTGCAGTTGATATATATGCACCTGTCTCTGACAGGTATGTGTATATGTCGCTTTGGTCATAATCGTTACTCCAATCCGCGTCAAACACTTGTCCTGTTATCAAAGAACTAGTTGAGTTGCGATATCCACCCGCAGTTACATATTTTTGAATAAACCAAAAAGTTTTGCCTTTATAGTCTACATTATTCATATTTACACCTGTAAGACTATACCATGTATCATCTCCCACGGTTATT
>JAFUKB010000013.1 GCA_017467895.1 Clostridia bacterium | reverse complement strand
CCAGTAGCCCCAGTTGCCCCAGTAGCCCCAGTTGGACCAACCGCCCCATCTGCTCCATCTGCGCCATCTGCACCCGCAGGGCCAATAGGGCCAGTTGGACCAGTAGGACCAGTTGGGCCAATAGGTCCGCGCTGGCCAGTGCCGTTTGTGTTAATAAAAAAACTTCTTGGCACATCACCGCAACCGCAGTTGTTGTAAATATCGTTGTTGCAGTTGTTGTTGCACCTGTTATTACAATTATTGTAACATGGCATAAAATTTTCCCTCCTTTTTATTCTCAAAGCATATTATGTTAAAAAATATTTTTGTGTGAATGTGTAAATATTTTTAATATTTATTTTTTTTAAACAGTGAAAAACCATTTGCAAAAATGGGCAATGTTGTGTAATAATTCGCTTTGTGCAAAAGGATAAATAATTATGGAACAAACGATAAAAAAAGAAAATAAATTAAAAAAATTATGGAATTATTTTTCAACTTATGAAAAAATATGGTTTATTTCAATAACTGTGTTGGCTGTTGTTTTTGCCTTTTTGTTTCCTGAGGAAGATGTTGGCGGTGTTAACGGCAAAATTATTATGGTGCTATATCTTGTTGATATTTTGGCTAATATATTGTGTGAACTGTTAATTTCAAAGCAAAGCAAATGGAATTTTATTGTTTCGCTAATTGTTGAGGCAACCGAAATTGCAATTTGTATTGTTTGTGCATACAGATTTGCAACTATGGCAGTTACGATATTCTTTTGGATTCCTATTGATATTATTAGTTTTATTAATTGGAACAGGCATAAAGACCGTGAACAAAAAGAACTCACCGAGGTTAGAAAACTCTCTGGTTGGCAAGAAGTTTTAGTTATTGCTGGCATAGTTGTTTGGACTGTTGGTGTTGGTTATTTGTTGACTCAAATAGATATTGGCTATGGCATTTTGGCTGACCAGCCAATTTTAGAAAAAGTTGTATGTTATTTAGATGCGTGTTGTAGCGCTGTGGGCATTGCCAATGGTTTGTTTATTTTGTTCAGGTTTAGAGAACAGTGGATTGCATGGTATATTTGCACATTTTTAGAAACGGCAATAAACATAATTTCTGGGCAGTGGGTTTTGCTTGTGCTTAAGGCGGGGTATTTAACAAATACAACTTATGGCTATATTAAGTGGACAAAATATATTAAAAGCAAAAAACAAAAAACAATAAATCAATCAAGTGAAGCCAAGGGCGACACTTTAAATGCAGGTGCATAACCTGCATTTTTTTTAAGAATGCAAGAATAACACGAATGAAATGAGTGTTTTCTTATCCAAAATGTTGTAGGCGACTTGTTGTTTGTGTGTTGATCTGCTTTTGGAATAATTGTCAAATTTTTTGAGTTAATTTTATTTTGTTAGGTGGAATGCGTTGTATAAAAATAAAGATAAAACAAACATTTTGTTAAAAAGTTTGCATTGCTAAAAAAACAAAAAATACATAAAAAACATTAAAAAAGCATAAATTTGCTTGTTATTTATTAAAAAATCGAGTCTTTATTTATAAATTTTGAATATATATACCCGTGTGTGCAACACAAAAAAACAACCCTAAAGCAATCAAGATTTTGCAAAAGGTCATAATTGATTGACAAAAAAAATCGGAAGGGGGTATACTTTTGGTGTTGAAAAGATTGCAACAACCAAGAGTTTTGCAATTTGACCATTTTATTAAAAATTATGAATATAAAAAATAAGGAGGAGTAAAAATGGCAAAAAATCAAGATTCAACAAAAAATCAAAAAAATAAAAAACCTTGGGCGGTTCTTCGCAAAGGTGTAATTACTGCGGCGCTTAGTGTTGGCGTTATTGCAGGCGGAGCAATGCTGTCGGGCTGTTCTGAATCAGCAATAAAATGGCACTATGGCACAGAAGACCCAACAGCAGAAGTAGGCAAGGTTGGTGACTTTTATTTAGAAACTGATGATAACGATGTTTGGGTTTATGGTGAAAATGGCTGGATTAACCTTAAAGGTCTTCAAGGCGAACAAGGTGTTAGTGTTACAAGCATTGCAAAAACAGGCACTGAGGGATTAGTTGATACTTATACTATTACATATTCAAACGGCACAACCACAACCTTTACTGTAACAAACGGTGCTCAAGGTCTTCAGGGCATTCAAGGTGTTCCGGGCGCAAGCGGACATACTCCAGTTATAACCATTCAAGGCGGAAACTGGTATGTTGATGGGGTTGATACAGGTGTTTCTGCTCAAGGCGTAAAGGGCGACACTGGCATTGGCATTTCTGACATTAGCAAAACTGGCACCGAGGGTTTGGTTGATACTTATACAATTACTTACACAAACGGCACAACCACAACCTTTACTGTAACAAATGGGGCTCAAGGTGTTCAAGGCATTCAAGGTGTTCCGGGCTTAGATGGTCACACTCCAGTTATTACCATTGAAAATGGCAACTGGTTTATTGATGGCGTTGACTCTGGCAAACCTGCTCAAGGCGAAAAAGGTGAAACTGGTCGCACAGGCTTCTTTGTAAACGATGTAGAACAACTTAAAACAGCACTTGGCATTGATAACACATACTTGGTGCTTATGAACGATATTTGGATTGACGAACAACTTGAAGTTGAAAACAACACTGTTCTTGATTTAAACGGTCACACAATTTATTGTGGCAGTGAAATTTGGAATACTGCAAATAAAAAATGGTCGGCTGTTTCGGTTAATGGTGGCTCGTTGCTTGTTAAAGGCAATGGAACTATTCAAACCAACGAAAACGACTGCTATGCGTTTGACATAAGAAATGACGGCACTTTAATTATTGAAGATGGTCGTTATGTTGGAAATATTTCTGCCGTTTATGTGTTTGAAGGTAACTTAAAAATCTACGGCGGAACTTATGAAATTCAACAACTTTCTGAGTATAGCGATTATAGATATTTATTAAACTGCGAAGATAACGCTTATAGAGCAGACACTGCAAACATAACAGTTTATGGTGGTAAATTTGTTGGTTATAACCCAAAAGATAACTTGGCAGAAACTGGAGGCGCAAACTTTGTTGCTGAAGGTAGAGAAGCGATTGAATATGAAGACCATGGCGAATATAAAATATATAAAGTTGTAGACCCAACCGACGAAACTATTGAAAGTTATTGGCTTTCAACCGAAGCAATAGCACTTAAAGTAAGTGGCGGAAAACTTGTTGAAGAATATGGCAACAACTTTATGTCAGTTGAAAAAGCAAACGGCACAACTCAAGACATTTATTTTGATGAATTAGATATTGACCTTTCTGGCTTTAAAACAGCAAACACTGTGTTTGACGCAAAAGTTACATATGAAAATGTTGAAGCAACAATCAAAGTTTTGCCAATTGAAAATATTGCTGACTTAGATACTGGTGTTTATCAGTTGAATGCAAGTGTTGCTGGTCAACAGTCAGGCATTCTTTGTGAGTTAAACGGCGAACCTGTTTTAAATGACACATATTTGTATTATGGCATTAATTCAACTGCTGATGGAATGTCATATAATTATCAAACTAATGTAACTAAAGATATGCTTGTTGGCTTTGATAATGCTACACAGGGCGTTCAAGTTTGCACTTTTGATGAAGCAAAAACAGGTTGTGCTGTTGGCGAAGCAGTAACAATTTTGGTTTATGATGAAACAACCGCTCAAATTAATTACTACGCAAACGCAGACTTTAAAGTTGGCGAAGGCTCTTATGATAAAATTCAAGTGTCAAAATCTGTTCAAGTAGGTGATGATGCACAAGGCTATGCACATGTTGCTTTTGACCAAGAATGGTTAGATGGAAAAACAATCGACTTTGATACTGTAGGCGAATATGTAATTTATGCTTCTAATATCTATATCAGCGTTAATGTTTATGACCCAGAAGTATGCAATGTTGAATATCTTTCATTTAATCACTCATTTAACAATTTAGAAATATTAAAAGGTG
>JAFUKB010000012.1 GCA_017467895.1 Clostridia bacterium | reverse complement strand
TCTGCATATCCAATAGTTGCAAGCATGGGAGCGGTAACAAAACCAAGTAATGTAAAAGTAACAGGCAGTGACCCAATCAAACTTGAAACAGGCGCACAAAACATAGAGTTTACAATAACATTAAGCCTAGAAAAAACAGGCAATGCTTATAACAAAATAGACATGCCAGCAAGCGATGACAACTTAACCATAACAATGGATTTCTCAAAATACATAGCACCAGAGTTCACAGTAAATGACGATGGTGAATTGGTAACAACCATGGGTCATGGAACTGACGCCGACTATACATATGCAAATTCACCACATGAAGAAGAAATAGAATGGTTTGCATTTGCAGTGCTTGGCGAAGGCGACACATACACAAAACCAAGTTTTGTAACAAGTTCAACAGTTGTAACAGTAGGCGAACAAAAATGGTATAGCCTAACAGGTGCAACAATGACATTAGATAACGCAAAGAACCATACTTTCTGGTTCATTCAACGCTATGTAACAGCAGGTGGTTACCATGGTGACCCTAATGATACTGAATTTAAGAGTTTGATAACAGGTCAAAAGTTCAACGCATTAATGAGTGATGGAAATGACTATGACCAAAGCGTTATACACGAATATCTTTCAGGTTATGCATATCAAGCAGCAACAGGGATTACCTCTGGAATGCTTTATGACATAACCAAAAGAGAAGTAAATGAAACATATATAACAAACTACAATAGCACTGCAGGCACACAAGAAAATGCTTTCTCGTCAAAACTCTGGCTCTTAAATGAAGCCGAAACCGCTCTTCTGGGCGACCTATTTGTATGCGGCATAGGGAATACGGCAGGCGACTACAACGGCAGTGTTGCTAGTTGGTGGTTGCGCTCTCCTAACCCTAACTACGCTGGCGGAGCGCACTATGTGGTAGGCGATGGCTATTTGGACCACGGCATTGTGAATAGCAGCTACGGCGTTCGCGCGGCTTTTGAAATAACAATGCCATAAATCTAATTTTGTTTCAGCAAAATTAGTTGGTGCTTTTGCACCAATGCATGCATAAGCATGCGTTTATGGCATTGATTTTAGGCTTCGTCGCGTCTAGCCAAATGCTTCGCGCTTGGCTCTTCGCTCCTCGTAATAACGCTACGCGATTTTACTTCGTCGCGATTTCGAATGCCTGCAAACATGTTTGCGCATTCTCTCTCGCTCCTCGTAATAACTATTGCAGCATAATTTTGCAAAAGAAAAATTACCATAAAAAATATCGGGTGTTTAGTTACTCGATATTTTTTTGATAAATTTAGGTTGCTTGCATTGCTTATTTTTTAACAAAGTATGCCAAAAACTCACGGTTGCCTGCAGTGCCCAAAATTGGCGATTCGCAAGAACCAAGGCATTTAAAGTTGTTTGCTTCAAAAGTTGATATTATATCGGTTTTAACTTTTTGTTGCAACTTTTCGTCTTTTATAACGCCATGTGTTTTTTGTGCTATTTGTTTTCCGCATTCAAATTGAGGCTTTATTAAAACAACCAGTTCGGCATTGGTTGGCAAAACTTGACAAAATTTTGGAAGCAAAAGTTTTAAAGAAATAAAGGAACAGTCGCACACGGCAATATCAATTTTTTCTGGCAGGGGTGGGAGCGTTCTAAAATCTGTTTTTTCTAAATTGGTTACTTTTGGGTTGTTTTTAATTTTTTCGTGCAGTTGACCAAAACCTACATCAACAGCAAAAACATGTTTGGCGCCATTTTGCAATGCAAAATCAGAAAATCCGCCAGTTGAAGCACCAACATCTATAACTGTTTTGTTGGCAAAAGATATGTTCCATTCATTAGTTGCTTTTTCTAACTTAAGGCCTGCGCGAGAAACATATTTTAAAACATCGCCTTTAATTTCTATGTTAACATTTTCATCAAACTTTTCGCCTGCTTTTGTGCACAGTTTGCCGTTTGCGTAGATTATTCCGCTTGCAATGGCTTCTTTTGCCTTTTCACGAGTTGGAAAAATTTGTTTTTCGGACAATAAAACATCTAATCTTTTCATATAATGCATTATATCACATTGTTTTGCAAAATACTTGCAAATTTGCAAACTAGAAGTTAAACTATTAATAAATTTGGGAGATTAATATGTTTTTAATAGTTCCACCATTATTTTTTATTGTGTTTGTAATAATCATTATTTCGGTTGTTAAATCGCATGTCAAAAATCATTCGGATTCGTCTAATATATTTGACAATGAGGGGTTTGATGCACTTAAAAACATTGTTACAAAAATTAACGATTCAGTAGAAGAGGCAACAACTGTTCAATGTGAATATTGTGGGAGCAAAGTCAACAAAAGTGAAGACAAATGCCCAAACTGTGGCGCATTGATTAAATTTAAAGATTAGTTTATGTGGCCATTCATGCCGTCAAACATATTTTTGCAAACAAAAAACTTTTAGGCGGATTGGTAAGTTAAATTAATATATATAGCCAACTTTAATGGAGAAGAAAAATTCTTCTCTTTTTTTGCAATGTTATATTGTAATTGCTTGGCAAAATATGCTACAATTTTATGAAATTTTTGGAGAAAGCACATGAACACTCAATTTGACGCCATAGTTATTGGCGCTGGGCACGCAGGCTGTGAGGCCTGTTTGGCACTTGCGCGAAAAGGGCACAAAACTTTACTTTTAACAATATCGCTTGACGCTATTGCTTTTTTGGCATGCAACCCATCTATTGGTGGAACTGCCAAAGGGCATTTGGTTTGTGAAATAGATGCGCTTGGTGGCGAAATGGGCAAAAACACCGATGCAACAAGCATTCAAATTAGAATGCTTAATGCAGGCAAGGGGCCGGCGGTGTATTCATTGCGTGCGCAGGTTGACAAGCAGGCTTATCACGATCGCATGAAACGCGTGCTAGAAGATGAGCCAAACTTGCATATTAAGCAAGCCGAAGCAAAGCAGTTGCTAATTGAAAATGGCGAAATTGTTGGCGTGTTAACCGAGCAGGGAGAAACATATTTTGCCAAAAAGGTTGTTGTTGCTACGGGTGTTTATTTAAAAAGCCGTATTATTATTGGCGAATATTCTAAAAATGTTGGGCCAAATGGGTTTGCTCGTGCCGAGAGTTTAACCGAGTCCATCATGCAGGCTGGGCATAGCATTGTTCGTTTTAAAACGGGCACGCCTGCAAGGCTAAATGGCAGAACGGTTAACTTTGAGGTTATGGAAGAGCAGGCAGGTGACTGTGACATTCAAAGTTTCAGTTTCATGACAGACAAAACGCCAAAAAACAAGGCAAAGTGTTATTTAACTTACACAAACTCAAGCACGCATGAGGTTATATTGAAAAACTTAGAGCGTGCGCCAATGTTTAATGGCGAAATCTCCTCAACTGGGCCACGCTATTGCCCAAGCATAGAAAGCAAAATTGTTCGTTTTGCAGATAAAGAGCGTCATCAACTGTTTTTGGAGCCAGAGGGGTTGGGAACAAACGAGTTTTATGTTCAGGGCGTGTCAACCTCGCTTCCGGTTGATGTGCAAAAACAAATGTATGCAAGCATTGCTGGGTTAGAAAACGCCATGATTATGCGCGACGCCTATGCCATTGAGTATGACGCAATAGACTCAACCGAGTTAAAGCCAACCCTAGAGAGCAAATTTGTAAAAGGGCTATATTTTGCTGGGCAGGTTAACGGCACAAGTGGCTATGAAGAGGCGGGGGCGCAAGGTATTATTGCGGGCATAAATTCCGCCCTTGCACTTGAAGGCAAAGAAGAAATTGTTTTAAAGCGAAATGAGGCATACATTGGTGTGTTAATTGACGACCTTGTAACAAAAGGAACAAACGAGCCATACCGCATGATGACTTCACGCGCCGAGCACAGGCTTGTTTTAAGGCAAGACAACGCTGATGTGCGCTTGACGCCTGTTGGTAAAAAAGTTGGGCTGGTTGATGATAAAAGATATAATAAATTTTTAAAAAAGCAGAAAAGTGTGCAAAGGGCAACTCTTCTTTTGCAAACAAAATTAAAACTTGACCAAACTTTGCTTGGTTTGTTTGAAAGCAAAGGCGAAAGTTTGCCAACTGCGGGCATGACTGCATATAAGGCGATTAAGCGAAGCAACATAAATATATTTGACATTAACAATACCTATGGGATTTTTGATGGCTTTAATTTAAGAGTGCTAGAATATGTTAACACTCAGGTTAAATATGAGGGATATATTGCTCAGGCACAAGAGGACATTGAAAAATTGCTAAAACAGGAAAGCATAAAAATCCCTGATAACATTGATTATTTGGCACTTAAAGGAATTAGGCTGGAAGCGCGTGAAAAACTTGATAAAATTCGTCCTCAAAACTTGGGGCAGGCGTCGCGCATTTCGGGTGTAAGCCCTGCGGATATTTCAGTTTTGTTAATTTACTTAAAATCGTTAAATGGTGTAACGGAAAAATAAAGGAGAAATATGGAGCAACTTCTTGTTTTGTTATTTGAAAAATACAATATTGCATGTTCGGCTGAGCAAATTGCCTTGCTGGCAAAGTTTTATGAAATTGTAGTTGAAGAAAATAAAAAGTTTAACTTAACTGCAATAACCGAGAAAAATGATTTTGCAATAAAACACATTCTTGATTGCGCTCTTCCTGCTGTGCTTTTGCCTGCAAATGCAAAGGTTATAGATGTTGGTGCGGGTGCGGGATTTCCTAGCATTGTGCTAAAAATTTTGCGCCCAGACTTAAGTGTTACAATGCTAGATAGTTTAAATAAAAGGGTTAACTTTTTAAACAATACTGTTAATGAGTTGAAACTTTCTGACATTATGGCTGTTCATGCAAGGGCGGAGGATTATGCGCTTTTGCATAGGGAGGGTTTTGATGTTGCTGTTGCTAGGGCTGTTGCCAGCCTAAACACCTTGGCGGAATATTGTTTGCCTTTTGTAAAAATGGGCGGGTTATTTGTTGCCCTTAAGGGTTCAAACTATGAGCAAGAACTTGCCGAGGCAAAAAACGCCATTGCAACACTTGGTGGTAGTTTGGAAAATGTTCAGCAACTAAAGGTTGATGAAATCGATTCTATCCGCGCTAACTTGGTTATAAAAAAGGTCAAACAAACCCCAAGCAAATATCCACGAGGCAAAAACCTGCCAAGGCTTAAACCGCTTGCTTAAATTGGGCAAAATGTGACAATAACCACAATATATTGCGTTGTCAACTAAAATACACTACTATTTTAAAGTTTTCAAAAATATTTGTGTGGAAATGTGGATAACTTTTCCACTTTTACCCCCAAAATGCCTTTATGCATAAAATTTGAATAAATATAAATTAAAATGAATAAACATTTATGTGTGGAAATGTGGATAACTTGTGAAACTTATCCGCATTTCCTTTATTTTGGTTGGTTTTAGGGCGGGCAGGGGAACTTTTTTGTGAAACCAACCTTTAATTGGCTTGATAGTGTTTATGCATAAGCAATTTAGTGTTTATGCATAAATGTTTTTGTTTATGCAATTTGTAAAAAATGTATTGTAAAATTTTTAAAAAATCACTATACTATCATAAATGCAAAACAGCCACTTATGTATGTCTTGTTTTGCCGAATAAGGATTAATATGACAAACCTACAAAACATATTTGCAAGCCCATGCTCTGAGCAAGAAATTATTGAGATGAGTCCATTAGCACTTGCATTTATTGGCGACGGAGTTCACACAATGCATGTGCGCGACAGCGTTATTAAAAATGGGGGCGTGGTTGGCTTTCACAAAAAAAGCGCTGGACAATGTAACGCCAAGGCTCAAGCACAAAAACTTGACAGGTTGATTTCTAGCCTTAAGCCTTGTGAGCAAGATATTGTTAGGCGGGCGCGTAATGCAAAAACTCATAATATTGCAAAAAATTCAGATATTGAAACATATAAAAAAGCAACTTCATTTGAAGCGCTTGTTGGCTATTTATATTTAAAGGGCGATTACGACAGGCTTAATGAAATTTTAAAATATTAAAGGAAAAGAATATATATGATTATTGAAGGTAAAAATGCCGTTTTAGAGGCATTAAAAAACAATGTAACAATTAATAAGTTGAGTGTACAAAATAATTTAAGTGACAACATGAGTAACCAAATTATTAAAATGGCAAAAGATAAGGGAATTAGAATTGACTTTGTTGCAAAAAGCGTTTTAGATAAAAAAACAAAAAACAAACATCAAGGTTTTGTTTGTGACACAACAGATTATTCTTATTGTGAAGTGGAAGACATTTTGGCACTTGCGTCAAGCAAAGGCGAAGACGCTTTTATTGTTATTTTAGACGGCATTGAAGACCCACACAACTTTGGTGCAATTATTAGAACTTGTGAATGTGCGGGCGTGCATGGAATAATTATTCCTGAGCATAGGGCATGCGCGGTTAATGACACGGTTGTTAAAACCAGTGCGGGCGCAACAGCAAATATGTTAATTGCCAGAGTTGGAAACATTAATTCAACAATCGAAATTTTAAAAAAGCAAGGGGTTTGGGTTTATTGCCTTGAAACAGGAGGCAAAGAAATGACCTCGGCAAACCTAAAAGGCTCGATTGCTGTTGTGGTGGGCAGTGAGGGCAAAGGCGTAAGCAGGTTAACAAAAGAACTTTGTGATGATACTGTTACCATTAAACTTAAAGGCAAGGTTAACAGCCTTAATGCCAGCGTGGCAACCGCTGTTGTTGTATATGAAATTGTAAGGCAAAGAGGATAAGTTATTGTATAAAAAACTTTCGGACGAGCAAATTTTAAAGTTGTATAAAGACGGCGACGAGAGGGCGCTAGATTTTTTGCTGGATAAGTATAAACTTCTTGCCAGCAAAAAGGCTCGCAGTTACTTTTTGATTGGTGCAGAAAGTGAGGATTTGTTGCAAGAGGCAATGCTTGGGCTTTATAGCGCTTGTCGCACTTTTGACTTTGGGGAAACAAGCACATTTAAGCCGTTTGCCTCACTTTGTATTACTCGTGCAGTGCAAACCGCGGTAAAAAAAGCCAACAGGTTAAAAAACAAGGTGCTTAATGAGAGTTTGTCGCTTACAAGTCAAGGCACGGTTATAACCGATGGCAAAGATGATCAAAATGAAGATATTTGCCTTTATGTGCCGTCTTCAACTCTTGACCCAGAGGACGCACTTTTGGCACAAGAGCGAAAAAGGGAAATTAATGAGGTTATAAACGAAAATCTTTCAAATAAAGAAAAAAAAGTTTTGGTGCTTTATTTGCAGGGTTTGTCTTATATGCAAATTGCCACGGCACTTGGAGAAACAACCAAGGCGGTTGACAATGCAATTTCAAGAACAAAAAAAAAGTTAGAAGAATTAATTAAATAGTTGGCAAACAACCTCCTTTTGTGAATTATTTTTTGCTTTTTGGGCAAAATGTAATTGTTAAAAGGAGTTTTTTATGAATTTTGATAAAAGCAAAACAAAAGAAAACTTGGCAAAGGCGTTTGTTGCTGAATGTACCGATGGTGCAAGATATCAATTCATGGCAAAAGATGCCAAAGCAAAAGGTTATGGATATATTTCAAACTTGTTAAAAATGATTGCAAAAAACGAAATGGCACATGCTAGAGTTTTTTATGATTTTATTTTAAACAAAGGCAAACCGGGCAGGGCAACCGACTGTGAAGATTGTGGTTATGAGAATATTGATGTTTGTGCTGGTTTGCCATACACTAATTATGTTTTGCCCGAGTCTCTTAACATAACGGGGCAGATTGAACTTCATGAATGTGATGATATTTATAAAACTTTCCGCGAAATAGCCATTGAAGAAGGCTTTAAGGAGGTTGCTGATGCATTCCATTATGCGGTACAAATTGAACATTGTCACTATTTGCAACTTAAGCAAATTTATGACAAAATGACCAACAACACGCTGTATAAAACACCTGAAGAAATTAAATGGAAATGCTCAAACTGTGGCACTGAACTCATTAACAAACATGCTCCAAAAATCTGTCCAATGTGTGGTTACGAACAAGGCTACTATATGATTCCAACTGAGGAGGAATAATTAACTTTTGTAAATTCAGCAAGGTGAGAACCTTGCTGGTTTTTTTAATAATGCAAGAATAACACGAATGTAATGAGTGTTCTTTGCAACAAGAGAAGGAAATTATTGTGTTTTTATGTTTTTATAAAAATCATTAAAGGTGTGTTATGGTTTTTATCACAAAAAACACATTTATTTCATAAAAAACAATATGAAAAATTGTGTTTTTAAAGGGGTTGGAACTGCCATTATTACGCCTTTTGATTGCGGGTGTGTTGATTATGTTGCGTTTGGGATATTAATTGAGCGACAAATAAGGGCAGGGGCAGATGCCATTATTGTGCTTGGAACAACAGGCGAGCCGTGCACAGTGAGTGAGTTTGAACGCGAACAAATAATTACATATGCCATAAAAAAAGTTAATGGAAAAGCCAAGGTAATTGTTGGTTGTGGGGCTAACAACACTGCTCTTGCTCAAAAGCATTATGTTATGGCTCAAAAGTTAGGCGCTGATGGTGCGCTGATTGTAACTCCATATTATAACAAATGCACTCAAGAAGGTTTGATTGAGCATTATTCTGCAATTTCGGCGGTTGGCGATTTGCCAATTATTGTTTATAATGTGTCTGCGCGCACAGGGGTTAACATTTTGCCCGAAACAATGCAAAAACTTTGCGAAATTAAAAATGTTTGTGGAGTTAAAGAGGCTAGTGGGAACATAGGTCAGATTCTGGAATATTTTAGGTTAGTGGGTGACAAAATTGCAATTTATTGTGGTGAAGACGCTCTTAATGGCATTTTTATGTTGCTTGGTGGGGCGGGAGTAATTTCGGTTGCATCAAACATTGTGCCAGCATTGGTAAAAAAAGTGTGTGATTTAAGCAAAAAAAGTGTGGAAGAAATGAATAAGTTGCAAATGAACATGCAACCCTTAATAAGGGCGTTGTTTTTGGAAGTTAATCCAATTCCAGCAAAAGCGGGACTTGCGTATTTGGGAATGTGCAAAAATGAACTTAGGCTTCCATTAACAAACATGACTGATAAGAATTTTGACACCTTAAAAGCAGAAATAGACAAATTGATGGAACTCGAAAATGATTGTTGCTAAGTTTGGAGGCACAAGTGTTGCCACTTTAGACAGTGCCCAGCAAATAAAAAAGATTGTTAAAGCAAAAAGGCCCACATTTGTTGTTGTTTCGGCAATAGGCAAAAGTTTGGCACATACAATAAAAATTACCGACATTTTATTTAAAATTTATTATTTAATGACTGACGGAGAAGATTATGTTCCGCTGTTAAAAAGTGTAATTGAGCGGTATGATAATTTGGCAAAAGAATTAAATATTAAATTGGATTTTAATTTTGAATACGCGCAAATTTTGCAAAAAATCCGAAAATGTCAGGCAACAAAAGAATATATTGTTTCACGCGGGGAGTTTTTGTCGGCAAAACTTTTTGCAAAGTTTTTGAATGCCGAGTTTTTAGATGCTAAGGATTATATTATTTTTAACTCCAAAAATGGCAATGTTAATTTGTTGCTCTCGTCGCGCAGATTAAAAACATTAAACAAAAATAAAGTATATGTCATTGGTGGGTTTTATGGTGCTACATTAAAAGGAGAAATAAAAACATTTTCGCGAGGAGGTTCAGACATTACTGGTGCTGTAATTGCAAAGGCGCTAAATTGTGAAATCTATGAAAATTATACCGATGTAAACGGGGTTTATAACAAAAACCCTAGGCTTTTTAGTCATGCACAAAATTTGCCAATTTTAAGTTATAAAACTGCCTACAAAATGGCTGACGCAGGAAATGAGGTTGTGCATAAAAGTGCACTTGGCATGCTTGAGAACTCGCAAACTATGTTAGTAGTAAAAAATACAATGGGCAATGGGTATGGAACTGTGGTTGTGCCCACTAACTATGTATTTAATGATTTATATATTTGCAAAAACTCTGCAAAAGTATTTTTGTTTTACCGGCTAGAAGATAAGGAATTGGCATGGTTAAAATCAAGCGGGGAATTAAAGCAAGTTATTAAACACGCCGACATTTTTTATGTCATATTTGAGCAACTTTACATAGACGAAAAAGTGTTGCAACAGAAGCCAAATTACTGTGCAAGTTTTGATTGTGTTAAATTTATGTTTTTTAGCAATATCAAAATTGAAAGAAAAAACGCAAAAAAATTAAATATTATTGCAAAAAAATTAAAAAAGTGCGTAGTTTTGGCTGAATTTTTGGCAAAAGAAAATAATTTTGTTATTTTGGCAAAAGAAGAGAATTATAATAAGGTGTTAAATGTAATAAACAAATATTTACAAAATTAATGCTTTATGATAAAATATTGTCATGAAAAATTTACTTGTTGTATTTAATGAATCCATCCCAGATGAAGTGTTTAAAGAAAAAAATGCCCATTTAATTGAGGTTGCAAAAAAGAATAATGTTGCAGTAACTTTTAAAAGCAATTCCGAAATTTACACTTTTTTAGACACCAACTTGGTTAGAAGTTTTAGTGGAAAATATAATTACGATTGTTGCTTGTTTTTTGACCACGACGCATACCTTGCAAAAAATCTTGAAATGCTTGGCATGAGGGTTATAAATTGTGCGCGTTCGTTTTTGCTTTGCGAAAACAAGGCAAATATGTATCAAGAATTAATTGCTAACTCAATTAGCATTCCTAAAACATTTATTTTGCCTGCTCAAAACCAATATAAGCGCGAGGGGATTGAGCAATTTGTTAACGAGGCAATTAACGAGTTGAGTTTGCCACTTGTAATAAAAACTTGGTACGGCGTGTCGGGCGAGGGCGTATTTTTGGTTAAGCGCAAAGACGATGTTTTTGCTGTAATAGACAAATTTAAAGGCGAGAACATTTTACTTCAAGAATACATTGGTGAATCTGCCGGCACAGATGTTCGTTTGTTTGTTATTCGTGGCAAAGTTGTTTGTGCATTAAGGCGTGAAAGTGCAAACGGCAACTTTAGGTCAAACGCAACCTTGGGCGGAAAGTTGACCCCATATATTCCAACCGTGGTAGAAACAAAACTTGCAACCGAGGCTACAAAAGTCATGGGGTGCGATTATGCCGTGGTAGACATGTTAAGAAGTGTAACCGGTTCGCTTGTGTGCGAGGTTAACACAACTGCAAACATTAGCAATTTTTATAATGTTGCAGGTGTAGATATTTATGAAATGCTTATTAAACTTTGCTTAAAAAAATAAAACGCACAGTTTTGTGCGTTTTTTTAAGTATGCAAGAATAACACGAATGCAATGAGTGTTTTCTTTATGAATTTTGGTTAATAAATTATTTTTGCAACTATTTTTATAATAGCACAGCCTATGCAAGTTTTAATTTGAGCGTTTTGCTGACTTAACTTTAACAAAGTCAATGCTATAAACATTTTGAAAATCAGCCATAATTTCGGCGCGGGTAGGAAAAAACGGAAACTCTTGATTTTGTTTGGTCATAATGTCTAGTTTTTGCATAAGGTATTTTTTTAGTTTTTCTAAACAAGATGGGGCGGACTCTTCAACAATGTTTTTCATAACAAAGCCTGGAATAAACCCTGCATAAGATTCTACATTTTGATTTTGTTTTAAAACAACAAGAGGAATTAAAACTTCGCCCAAGGCAAGGGAGTCTGGTTTGCCAAATTGTGAAACTTTTGTCATAAGCACCTCGCTTTTTTGTTATTATAACAAAAAGCAAGATTGTTTACAAGTTAAATTTGTGTTCGATAACCCAAAATGTGTAAAACCCGCATTTGTGCGTATAGATAATGTGAAAGGGGTTTGTTTAGCGTGTCGTTGGTGTTGGCACAAACAATAATTCCGTTAGGCGTTCGAGTGTTTATTTTTGTTATAATTAACGAATGTGAAAAATTGGGCTTATTTTTAAACTTTAGTTGAATAATATCGCCAATCTCGCATGCTTCAAGTGTGCTTTTGCTGGCAAAAAAGCCCTCGCCCAAATTTGTGGTTGCAAAATTGAAAAATGGTTCAACATTAGCCCAAGAAATTGATGTGTTGGCTGGCGAAAAATAAAACCAGCCATTTTGAGAAGTATTCATTTGAGGCGCACCAGCAAGAATGCATTGCGATATATAATTGGCGCAATTTCCGCCCTCATTTGAATAGTCATGGTATTTTGGATTTCGCTTAAGAGCATATTCAAGAGCGTAATTTACGGCATTTTGTCGATTATATTTACTAATTTTTAACATATTTCAGTATATGTCGCATGGGCAAACATTTGCTAATTTGGCCTCGGTTGTGTTAATATGTCTCTGAGGTTTTATGAAAGCAAAACACAAATATCATTTTTGGGATATATTCAATTTAGTCATTTTTTACTCGGTTTTTTGTTGCTTTTTTGTTGCAAGCATCTTGGCAATAAAAAATTTTATTGTGGGAAGCATTGAGGTTAGCGTATTAATTTACAGTTTGCTTTTCAATGTTTTGGTTTGCGTGCCATTTTTTATTAAAAAAATTTTTAGAGTAAACTTTTCGCCTGTAGTAAGCATAGTTTTTTATTTGTATATGTTTGTTTCTGCGTTTTTGGGCGTTGAACTAAGGTTTTATGCTCAAATAGCAATGTGGGACATTTTGGTGCATTTTTTAATGGGAATGCTTGTTGCTGTGCTGAGCATTTATATTTTAAATGTAACCGTTTACAAAAAAGATATTGGCAGACATAACTTAGGCTTTACTGTTTTGTTTATGATATGCTTTTCCGTTGTTGTTGGCGTTTTGTGGGAGATTGGCGAGTTTGTTGTTGATATAATATTCGATTCGGGATTTCAACGCTATATGACATATGACGGCACATTGCTTATTGGGCAAAAGGCACTCATTGACACAATGGTTGATTTAGTTATTGACTTTGCTGGTGCGCTTATGGGCGTTGGATTTGTGCTAATTGCATTAAAAATTGATAAAAACTTTTTAAAGACTTTTAGGGTTAAAAGAATTAGAAAGCGCGATTCTGCAGTTGAAAGCATAGAAGAATAGTGTTTTGCAATAATTGCCAATTTAACATTTTTAAAATAAAAAATGCTATGGGCTTATTATTTTTGAATACATTAAAAACCCACTCAGTGCCTTTAATGCTGAGTGGGTTTATTTTTCATGGTTTGTTATTTAATCTTTTCTCCGTCCATATTTACTGGCTCGGGTTGTTTTGGCTGTTCAGCGTCTTCGCTTTCTGCGCTTTGCCCCATCATTTGCATGAGAGTTAATAAGTCAAGTGTCATAGTGGAAGCAAGAGGAGTTTCTTCAACTCTTGGAACATTCATCTCTGATGCCGATTCAACATGCGAGTAGTTGCCAAGCATTTTTTCTATTTCAATAAGTGTGTAGCACTTGCGAGTGTCAAACTTGCCCTCAACCGCCAAAGAGGCATTGCCTTGGGCGTATATGCCGGTTATGTGTTCAATAAAATCTTCATAGGTCATGTTTTGCAAATATGAGTTAACTTTTTTGTAATCTACATATTCTTGACCATGCAAAAATTCTTTAAAGTTTGAGTTTGCTGAGCATGGCTTAAATTTGTTGAGGTTTGCATTTTCAACATCGGTTAGCATTTTTTTAACCGCATCAAACTTTTCTTTTGGAATGCCATTTTGAGCAATGCTATAAATTAACTTGCAAACTTCAGAAATTGCTTTGCGCATTTTTGGTGCGGTTGTGGTTAAGTTAATTGCTTTAAATTTTACAGTGTCAAAGTCTAAGTTGCTTAATGAGTATTCATAAACAAGTTGATTTTTTTGACGCAATATATCCCAAAGCATGCCACCCATATGGTTCATTAAATATTCTTCAACAATATCGTAAGCATATTCAAGATTAATGTCATCAGCCTTGCCCGTGCGCTCGCGAAGCATTAAGCAAATTGAAACAGATTCCGAAATGTCGTTTGGCATTGCAACAAGCAAGTTTTTTTGATGGAAAATTGGTGCGGGGGGGGGACATATAATATATCTTTTGCTAGTTGCTGGTTTAACCTTTGGCAAAATGTAAGTGTTGCAAAGTTCAATAACTTTTTCAATAGGTTTGTTAGATGTAACCGAGATAATTAAATTTTCTGAATTAAAATATCTTTTTACATAGGTCTTTAAAATTTCGGGAGTTATTTTATGCAAAGATTTTGCCGAGCCCAAAATGTCGAATGTGCTCATGTCGGCTGGAGCAATTTGCATTGCACTAAGCAAACATTCAAGCGCAGAAGGTAGGTCAAATGCCAATCGGTCTTCATACATTTTTATTTCATGTTTTACAATTTCAATTTCTCGGTCAATTTGTGCTTGAGTAAAGCGCGTTCTGCCAATAATGTTGCTCATGCAGTTTTCTAGCGCTTTTTCAACATTGCCATATGTGCATGAAAAGTGTACACAAATGCAATCTTGCGTTGTGTAAGCGTTTTGATTAATTGTGTATTTTAAAATGTTATCTAAAAGCACGCTGGTTGAGCGGGGGTTTGGTGTTCTAAACAAAAGGTGCTCCAGCAGATGGCTAAGCCCTTTATATTGCCCGTCTAGTTGAGCACCGCCTTTAAAACCTATTGCAAAAGAGTAGCCATTAAAAGACCCTTGTTTTTGATAAACTAATTTTACGCCTTTTTCTAGTTCAACAATTTTTTGTACTGCCATAAGCCCTCGCTTTTTCAAGTATCTTTGTATTACTGTATGTAAGTTAATAAATTTTGTTTTATTTAAGTTAAAGCACAACAAATTTGATTAGTAAATTTTTAGATTTTTCACTGCAAACAAAAATGTGTGTTATATTGCATAAAAATTGTAACACACAAAATTTTATTATTCAAGACCCAATTTGACAAAAAGTGCTTACTTTTTAAATGGGTTAAAAATGTATTTAATTTGACAAAATTGTAACCAAAGCATTAAACTGCTAATGTATTTTGCTCCCGTAGTTCAACAGGATAGAGCATCGGTCTTTGAAGTAAACCGACGGGGGCGATAGTTCCCTTATAAAAATTGTCACTTTTTGCACCCATAGTGAAGTGGATATCACAATCGTCTTCGGAACGATTATGCCGAGTTCGAGTCTTGGTGGGTGCACCATGAGCAATTTGTACGAGCCCTAAATTAAGGGGTGCGTACTTTTTTATTTAAGGGATTATTTTGAAATTTTCTTTAAATATGATATAACAAAAACTAAGGAGAGATTAAATGCTTGGTGCAATTATAGGCGATTTGGCAGGTTCAATTTATGAGTTTGAACAGATAAAAAATTGTCATCCCATAAAAGTGGGTAATATTATAGAAGAAAAGTCTTTTTTTAGTGATGACACTATCTTAACTGTATCTATAGCAGATGCAATATTAAATAATGTGGATTATGAAACAAAATTAAAAGAATACGCCTTGGCTTATGATAAAGAAATACCTCATGGGATTCCTTATTTTAAAACAATGTTTTCGCCTAGTTTTACAAAATGGGCGAAGGGAAATTTTCAAGGAGAAAGTGCGGGAAATGGTGCTATGATGAGGGTTTCGCCTGTAGGGTATTTATTTAATACCGAAGAAGAAGTTATAGAAAACGCATTACTGGCAACAATTCCATCACATAATAGTGAAGAAGCAATTAAATCTGCTAAAATTATTTCATTAATTATTTTTTATGCAAGGAATGGATTAAGTAAACAAGAAATAATTACAAAACTAGATTTAAAATTTAAGCAACCTAATTTATCAGAATTCAATTATACTTGTTCAACAACAATAGATTTATGTCTTTATTCTTTATTTAATTTGAACAGTTTTGAAGAAAGCATTAAACTTGCAATTTCTTTTGGTGGAGACACTGACACAAATGCTTGTATTGTTGGAAGTATGGCAGAAGCGATGTTTGGAATTAACGAGGAGTTAAAAGAAAATGCAATATCTAAACTGCCACATAAATTTAAAAGAATTATAAAAGATTTTTATGCCAGTGTTAATAATAATGTAAAGTCTCAAAAAAATTAGAAAGTATTTTACAAGCATAATGTCATTTAAGTCGTGTTTTGGCTAATCCCATTTTAATGTTTGGAGGATTAGATGTAAAAAAATAAAATTACACTTTCTCCCATTATTCAGAGTTAATACATTTGAAAAAAATATTTTAATTTGTTAAAAATATTTTTAAAGGAGTTTTTATGAACAAAGTTGTTTTAGTTGGCTGTGGAAATGTTGGCATGAGTTATGCTTATTGTTTAATTAATGAGAGCAAGGTTGACGAACTTGTTTTAATTGATGTAAACAAGCAAAAGGCGCTTGGCGAGGCAATGGACTTGTTGCATGCGTCGAGTTGTTCTAAAAGAAAAATTGAAATCAAGGCGGGGGATTATGCAGATTGTAACAATGCTGACATAGTTTGCATTGCTGCGGGCAGAAATCAAGAAAAGGGTGAATCTAGGCTGGATTTAATTGATAAAAACATTCAGGTTTTTAAATCTATAATTTCTGAAATAAACAAAACTGGGTTTAATGGAATCTATCTTATTGCAACCAACCCGCTAGATGTTATGACTTTTGTAACGCTAAAACTTTCTGGGTTTGCAAAAGGCAGAGTAATTGGCAGTGGCACCACACTTGATACGGCAAGGTTAAGATATTTAATTAGCAAAGAGGTTGATGTAAATCCAACCAACATTCATGCCTATGTTGTTGGCGAGCATGGCGACAGTGAAGTTGTGCCATGGAGCAGTGCACGAATTGGGCTGAGTAATGTTAATAACTTTATTAGCGTTTCAGCGCAAAAGCGAATTGCAAAACAGGTAAAGAGCAGTGCTTATGAAATTATTAACAAAAAAGGCAACACTGCTTATGGTATTGGCATGTGTTTAAGAAATATAACTGACGCCATTTTTAATAACTCAAATTCTATTTTTACAGTTTCGTCTTATCATAATTCACTTAAAACTTGCATTGGTATGCCAACCATAATTAATCGTGAGGGTGTTAGAGAAGTGTTAAAACTTGACATGACCGAACAAGAAAAAGAAGAGTTTAATGCTTCGGTTAAAATTGTTAAAGAAATAACAAGCAAGTTAAAGTTTTAAAGTTAGCAATAAGGGAAACGGGAAGTTAAATTGAAGCCTATAAAAACTTACTAATTTTTTTGTGTTAATTTGAATAATTGCATATTGACAACTTTTAAAATCCTAAGATATACTAAAAAAAGATATATTGGGGGATTAAAGAATGAGGGTTTGCAGAATTTCATATGGGCCAGTAAATAGGTATAACGAAAAGCCAATTTTGCTAAACAGAGCAACGGTTAAGCATGCTCCATCTGGGCAATTAGAGTTTTACTTTTTAAATGAGGCTGTTGCAAGGGAAATAGCGAAGAAATTAACCTTGGCACACAAAAGTGAAGGCATAAAATATTATGTGATGCTTACAAGTGTTGAAAGTGTTGATAGATTACCAAAGGAAAAAATAATTAACACATTAGAAGAATTTATCCAAAAAATGAAAGAACGCTATAATAAAACAATTCAAGTATTGGAAAGAACATAATTTCAAATAATTGGTAATTAATTAAAATAATATTTGCGTTTTGTAAAATCAAATAATGCAAAAAAACTTGCCTATTGTTACAGCAAGTTTTTTTAATGGAATACATGGATTAAATTTGGTTAGAGTTGTTTACAGAATAATAAGTGTTGCCATTTTGTGTTGATTCGGTTACAGTATAGCCATCTTCAACAAAGTTATGTTCTAGGCTCTGATTGTTAGATGGGTCATAATTTTCAAATGTTCCACCTTTAACAGTAATACTGGCTGTGCCATTTTGCCAATTTGCGTCAAGGCAGTTAATTAAATGTCGATGGTCGCCAAAGTTGTTGTCTAATTGCAACAATTTAAAATTTCCGCCATTTATTACTGCATTGCCAGTATGCACATATACAACTGTTACATTTCCAACATAATTGCCATCCTCAATGGTAAGGCTGGCGCCATCACGCACATCAAGTGCATAACAGTCATTTTCTTTTGCAAGAAGTGAACCGTTTTTAATAGTTAAATTTCCGCCTTCTTGCACAGAAATAAGCGACCATGTTTTAACGCCTTCTGAGTCGTTCCAAATGTCACTTGTATTATTAATGGCATAACCGCCAAGGTCGAGTGTTAGTGTTTTGTTAACAATAACTTGCTCGTCTAATGTTATATTAGCGTCTAACTTAATTGTTCCGCCATCATTAACATTTTGAATTGCCTCAGCAAGAGTTAAATCTTTGCCTGCATAAACACACATGCTATTATCGCAACCGCCAAACAACGCAATTACTCCAACTGCAAAACAAAACATAAGCATAATGCTAAAAATTCTTTTTTTCATAAATTATTCTCCTTTCGCTAACGCTAGTATGGGTAAATGTTATAAAAATATGCTAAACATCCAACAATTAATAAAAAAGATTTTTTAATAACAGGCAAAAAAGCATAAAAAGAAAATACATATTGCATTCGTGTTGTTCTTGCATTCTTAAAAAACAAATAAAAAAACAGCAAAATTGCTGTTTTTTTAACTTTTTTTGTTATGTTTTAATACTTTTTAATTAAAACTTGCACGCCTTCGGTTTCAAGGCTAAAGTCTGCTTGATTTGCTGTGAGAGAAGTTAAGTCGGCAAGTGTTTCTTTGCAAATATAGTCAACAAACACAGCAGGGCAATTCTCGCTTAAACAAAGTTGAATGCGGTCAGTAATGTTAAGTTCAAGTGTTTTGCGGGCGTCTTGAATATTGCGGACAATTTCGCGAGCAACTCCTTCGTTTTTAAGTTCTGGTGTTATGTTGAGGTCAAGTGCAACAACAATGCGTTCGTCGCTTGCAACAGGCTTGTCGCTTTTTGCAACATAGGTCACCAAAATGTCCTCTTTGTTTAAAACAAGTTGTTCGTCGCCGTCAATGTAATATTTTCCGCCGTCAAGTTTAATGTTGCCAGTTTTTATTGCTTTTGTAATAACTGGAATTTTGTTGCCCATTGTTTTGCCAACCGTTGCAAAATTTACTTTGTAATTTACTGTTGCGATTTCGTTTACATTGTCAATAAATTCAATGTTTTTAACATTAAGTTCTTCGGCAATAATGGTTTTATATTCTTCAAGGGCAGTTTTGTCGGCAGGGTTTGCAAAGGCAACTTGAAGCAATGAAAGAGGTTGACGATTTTTAATATTTTGTTTGTTTCTAATGCCTCTTGCAAGGTGAATAACATCTTGAACTGAGTCAATTTGCTCTAACAATGCTTGATTATTAAACTCTTTTGGAACATTTGGCCAAAGTTCTAAGTGAACACTGTCTTTGTTGGTTAAACTTTTAAATACTTTTTCAGAAACGATTGGCGCAACAGGAGCAAGAAGTTTTGCAGTGTTAATTAAAACATAATAAAGTGTTTCGTATGCGTCTTGTTTGTCTTTGTCTAGTCCGCTTGCCCAGAATCTGCGACGGCTACGACGAATGTACCAGTTAGAAAGCCCGTCTATTAAAGATATAATAGGTTTAATATACTCGTCAACGCGGTAATTATCCATGCTGTCTTTAATTGTTTTTGCTGTTGCATAAAGTTTTGATAAAATCCACTTATCTAACTTGTTGCTTGGGTTTGGAGTGTGGTTGATGTTGCCAACAAAGTTATCTATTTGAGAATAACTTTGATAAAAGTAAGCACAGTTCCAGAAAGGTAAAACAATTTGTTGCAAACTGTCTTTTAGTCCAGCCTCGTCAAACTGCATATCGTTTACAAGCATTGCGTTTGAATCATACATATACAATCTAAACGCGTCGGTGCCAAACGATTTCATAAGTTCCATTGGGTCGGTGTAGTTTTTGGATTTTTTTGAGAGTTTTTTGCCGTCTTTGGCAAGAACGGTTCCGTGAACAACGCAATTTTTGTAAGCAGGCTTGTCAAACAGTGCAACAGAAAGCACATGTAAATAATAGAACCAGCATCTAATTTGACCAGTGTATTCAACAACAAAGTCAGATGGAGAGTGTTCTTCAAACCATGCCTTGTTTTCAAATGGATAATGCAAACGAGCAAACGGAACGCTTCCAGACTCAAACCAGCAGTCCAATACTTCGCTTACGCGCTTCATAGTGTGACCGCACTCGCACTTGAACTGAATTTCATCTAAATATTGCTTATGCAAGTTATCAACCTTTTTGCCGGAGAGTTGTTCAATTTCGGCAATAGAGCCCGCAACTTTTCGTTTGCCACAGCATTCACATTCCCAAACAGGAATTGGAGTGCTCCAGTAACGATTACGAGAGATATTCCAATCACGAGCGTTGGCAAGCCAGTTTCCAAAACGACCTGTTTTAATATATTCTGGCACCCAGTTAACTTTTTCATTTTGTTCAACCAGCCTATCTTTTAATTTATCAATAGAAACATACCATGCCTCCATTGCTTTGTAAATTAGCGGTTCGCCACAGCGCCAGCAGTGAGGGTAGTTGTGAACAAGACTGCCGTCGGCAACATAAAGGTCGCGTTCTTTTAAATAACGAACAACATCTGTGTTGGTTTCAAAAACATTTTTGCCTTCAAACATTGGAACTTGTTCGGTAAACTTACCTTTTTCGTTAACAGGGCAAACGAGTGGAACGTTGTTTTTCTTGCATGCCCAATAGTCGTCTTCGCCAAAAGCAGGGGCAATGTGAACAATGGCAATACCTTCGTCCTCGGCAACAAAGTCGGCAGAAATAACTTTAAACGCACCCTCGTCTTTTAAATTTGCAAAAAAATCAAAAAGAGGAGTGTAAGTTTTGCCAACAAGGTCTGCACCCTTAACAGTTTTTAACACTTTTGGTTCGTCGCCAAATACGCTTTTATATGCACCAAGAGCATTTTTGGCAGCAACATAAACTTGCTCGCCAACTTGAGCATATGCATATTCAATGTTTTCGCCAACAGCAAGTGCCATGTTTGATGGAAGAGTCCATGGTGTGGTTGTCCATGCAAGCATATAAACAGGCATGCCGTCTAGTTGTTCATTTGTTTTAAACTTTGCAATAGTCCAACGGTCTTGACGAGGACGAGTAGAGTCAGATTCGCGCGTTTCGGAGATAGAAAGTGCAGTTTCGCACCTGTGGCAGTATGGGGTAACGCGATAGTCTTTATATATTAGCCCCTTGTTATATAATTCTTTAAATGCCCAAATAACGCTTTCCATAAAGTCGGTATTCATGGTTTTGTAAGCGTTGTCGTAATCTACCCAGCGAGCCATTTGTTCAACATATTCGCGCCAAGCGTCGTTGTTTTGTGATACGCGTTCGTAACATTTGTTGTTGAACTCGGCTACGCCAATTTTGTTTTCTATGTCGGTTTTGTTGGTTATGCCCATGGCATTTTCTACTTGAACCTCAATAGGAAGACCGTGGCAGTCCCACCCCCATTGACGAGGCACCGAATACCCCTGCATGGTGTGATAGCGAGCAACCATATCTTTAATAAACGAAACAAGCACGGTGCCGTGGTGTGGTTTGCCTGTTGGGAATGGTGGGCCGTCATAAAAAACAACCTCTTTTGCCCCCTCTTTTGCAACTGATTTTTCAAATGTCTTATCTTCTTTCCAAAACTTCAAAACTTCTTCTTGAACCTTGCCAATGTCTGGCAAGCGGTCTAATTCTTTTTTCATGAAAACTCCTTTTAAACAAAAAGCCCGTAGCCTGTTGTAAAAAACAGCCTACGGGGCATAAGTTTACCATTTACAACATTTTGTACTAACCGCAACAAAAGCAGTTGTGATACAATTCTTCTATAACGGGAATACCCGGGTGGGCTTAATAGAGAAAACCGTTCAGCCACCTGCATCGCTGGGTGATACCTTAATGTTTGCACCTGCCATTTGCACCAACCATGGCATCTCTTTTTAATTTAGTGCTACCCCATAACAATTAAAGCGTGTCCCAACTAATAACGCATTTGTATTAAGTTTTGACTTGGTTATTATATATTTGCAAAAAAAATTTGTCAATGATTAAACGACGGTTTTCAATTTTATTGAAAATTAATCTTTTTATATTCAAATTTTAGTAGCAGGGGTTACTTTTTGCAAAAAAAGTAGCCTTTATTTTGTTAATTAAAAAAATAAATCTAAAAAATGCTAAAAAATTATGGTAATTTAGTTTTTGTTGTGGTAAACTTATTGTGTATGAGAGCGAAATTTTTTAAAAAGTTATTGGGCATCGCGCTTGCGTTTGCCTTGGTTATATGTGGGTGTGTTAAAAATACACCTAAAGTTGTTTATGCCGAAAGTTCGGCAGATTACATAAATTATGTTTCTTTTGGTGACAGCATTGCTACTGGCTATGGGCTAGATGGTTATAGTGCCGATGCTGATTTTATTGATGGCAGTTATGAAACATTGTTTAAAACTTACATAGCAAATGTGGTTACACATGTTAATGCAACATCTTATGCTGTTGATGGGCACACGGCTTCTAACTTGCTTTCAATTTTGCAATCTAATCAGTCGGCTCGTGCAAGCATTCAAAACGCAGATGTTGTTACAGTAAGCATTGGAGGAAATGACCTCCTTGGCCCTGCAAAAACTCACATAGTTTCTTGCTTTGTAGAGGGTAATTATGACGCACTAAAATCATCAATGGCAACCGCCCTTACAAATTTTGAAACCGTGTTTGCTGACATTTTGGCAGAATTTTCAGCAATTAATCCAAATGCAAAAATTGTTTTTACTAATGTGTTTAACCCATATAAGTCATTGTTAGATGCTCCCGCTTCTCAAGAAATAAAATTAACTGCAACAATGTCTAATATTCCTATTATTACAACAACTCTAACTGGTGCAACAATGAATGAGTTTGGTCAAATGACCGAAGATTATATTGCTGGCAACTCAAGTCTTGGCATTAAAGGCATGAATCAAATAATGGCAGAGAAAATTGCAACAGCAACAAATTGTTATTTGGCTGATTCAAAAACAGCGTTTGACTCATATGCTGGAGAATATATTGATGTTGCAAACGCCAATTTAACAAAACAACCGAGCATTACGGTTGAGGCGGCCTCTTCGGCACAAATTAGTGCAAAAATATTTGAATATTTGGATCCACACCCAACGGCACTTGGTCATCAAATCTTGGCAAGAGAGTTGCAAGACGAGTTCGCTCAAAACCTTGCTTTTGTAACATTTGATTATAACGGTGCAACCGTTTCAAACAAAACTGATGATAAAAGTGTTGTGCTTAAAAATAAAACAATCTCAGCACCTGCAACAAACCCTTCTATTGAACATTATACCTTTGATGGCTGGTTTACAGATTTGCAAAATGAAACTGCTTATGATTTTGCACAAGATGTAACAACCAACTTAAAATTATATGCAAAATGGAAGGCAATCACTTTTAATGTTATATTTAATTTTAATGGTGGCAGTGCACATGACCTTAGTTTTGCAAAGCAAGAGGTAATGGAGGGGTGCACGGCTGATGCCTTGGTTGGTCAAGACGAACCAACCCTTGAAAAACATGCTTTTGTTGGTTGGTTTGAAGACCTTTCTAGCAACACTCCTTTTGATTTCTCAACACCAATCACAAAAGATATAACGCTTTATGCAAAGTGGGAACAAACCGCGTTTGATGTAACATTTGACTATGGCAATGGCACATTAAACGACGAACATTCTAAAACTATTGTTGTAGATAAAAATCAATTATTAACCAAGCCAGCTGGCGAAAATATGCCTGTATATTTAGACCATGCACTTGTTGGTTGGTTTAAAGATGTTGAATTGACAAATGAATGGAACTTTGAAACCGACACAATAACCGCAGACACAATTCTTTACGCAAAATGGGAACGCACTGTTTGGTATGTAACATTAAACTATAACGGTGGCAACATTGCTGGTGCTACTAGCCAAGTTGTAAAGGTTGCAAAAGGCGACAAAATGCTTGCTCCATCAGGCGCAGATATAAAATATACTGGCTATGTGTTTAAATATTGGTACGAAATAGACTCAAGCGTTGCGTTTGATTTTGAAAATACTGTTATATCATCAGACATGACCCTATATGCTTTTTGGGCTTATGGAATAAATGTGATTATTGTTAGAGGTGACTCAACCCCAACATGGAAGGTTGCAAAAGATTCAACTGTTGGTGAACTTACAATTCCAACCCGTGAAGGAACAGTGTTCTATGGTTGGTTTAAAGACCCTGCATTTGAAAATGAGTTTGAAGATGATTATGTTCTTCAAGATGGCTTAAGACTTTATGTTAAGTGGGTTACATTAACTTGCAACAACGAGGATTCGTTAACTCAAAACTTTTCACCAATTTCTAAAAATATTGACTGGATAATTGATGCAAGGGTTGGCAGTGTTGTTATTTGGCAAGTTAATGGCGCTCCTGTTTGCGAACCTCAAACTGTGGTATCTAGCACTGGTGCACCATGGGAATTTGTTCCAGAGCAATTTGGTGTTGGAACTTATACAATATCTTGTATTGTTGATGGCGGAGTGGTAAATGGAAAAACCATTCAATTAAACTACAGCGTTCCAACGGACTTGCTTATTAATTTAGATAAGGTTGTTGACAAAAAGACTTATGTTTTGGAAGTTGACAATAAAATGTATTATGACGAAAGTAAATTTGTTTGGTTTAAAACCGATGGTTTATATAGCGACGATTTTAGTGAAGAAATAGGTAGGGGCTTTGTGCTTGAATATACTTTTGCTTCCGATTGTAAAATTTGTGTTAAATATTTGTCAAACCCAAGTGATACCGTTTGCATAACCTCAAATATCGTAAATGTTTCGGTTGATAATCATATTGATACTACAACTTTGGTTGCAATTATTTTAACTGTTTTGGTTATTGCTATAATTGTTATTGGCACTGTTGTTAGTTATCGTAGAAATAAAGCGTCAGTTTAAAATTTAAACAAAATATTAAAATTGGTGTAATTTTGCATTAATAATTAAAAAAACTCGAATCTTTCGAGTTTTTTTTATAGATTCAAGAACAATACGAATGCAATGAGTGTTTTCTTTAAGAATGCAAGAACAATACGAATGCAATGAGTGTTTTCTTATGTTTTAAACAAAAAAAATATTTTTGCATATGTATAAATTGTTAAATAATTTAAAAATTCTTTTGTAATTGGGAGGAGTAAATTTGAAGATTGCTGTTGTTGGAGCAACTGGGCTGGTTGGTCGTGAGGTGGTTAAAATATTATTAGATAACAATGTTGTTGAAAAAGATGATTTAACTCTTTATGCGTCAAAAAGCAGTGCGGGCATGCTTGTTTTGTTTGAAAAACATGAGTTTGAGATTTTGGAATTAAACAAGAGGACGATTAAAAAATTCGACTATGTATTTTTTTGCGCTGGCAAAAATGTGGCTCTGGAATATGCACAAACATTCATAAACAAGGGTGCGGTTGTGATAGATAATTCTAGTGCATTTAGGCGAAGCAAAAATGTCCCGTTGATTGTGCCAGAAATTAATTTGCAGTTGGCTGTTGGGGCAAAACTTATTGCAAACCCCAACTGTTCAACTATTGGTGTGAGTTTACCTCTTTATTATTTAAGCAAGCAACATTCAATTAAGAGGGTTGTTGTTTCAACTTATCAGGCAGTGAGTGGTGCCGGGCAAAAGGGGATTGAGGATTTGCAAAATGGAACAAATAAAAAGTTTGCTTATCAAATTGCAAACAATTTAATTCCTCAAATAGACTCTCTGCTTGCAAATGGATATACATTTGAGGAAGATAAGATGAGTTTTGAACTAAAAAAGATACTGCAAAATAGATTTTTAAAAGTTTGTGCAACTTGTGTAAGAGTTCCCATTTTGAATTGCCATAGCGAAAGCATAAACATAGAGTTTGAAAATGAGCCAAACATTCGAGATTTGCGAAAGATTTTAAGTGGGGCGCAGGGCGTGTGTATGTGCGACAACTTAAAAAATAACATTTATCCAATGCCAAGTGAGGCAAATGGAAAAGATGAAGTGTTTGTTGGAAGAATAAGGAAAGACATCTCTAACAAAAGGGCAATTAATATGTTTATTTGCTTTGACAATATAAGGAAGGGTGCGGCACTAAATGCGGTGCAGATTGTGCAAGGATTAGAGCGCCTAAAAGGCAAGAAATGAAAGATGGCTAATTGGTTTTGTTGACGAAATTTGAATAATGTTAAAAAATCTTTGCAAATAAATTTCTCATGTGGTACAATCTCTTGGTAAAAATTTTATTAGGAGATTTGTTCATGATTAGAGTAAAAAATGAGATTACTGAAAAAGACATAAACGGCAATGTTAATTCTCAAATAATTAAGCCAATGGCAATTAGATTTGCAATAGGCACCGTTGTTTTGGCTGCAGGCATTGTGCTTATATGTTTAAACTTAATTAAATGGCTGGGCATTGTGCTAACGGTTGTTGGTGGATTATTTGATGTATTGTTGATTGCTATGTATTTTATTGTTCGCAACAGTGCAATTAAGCAAAATAACTTTGGTAGCAAAAAAATTGAATATGAATATCGCTTTGACCCAAGATTTTTCTCGGTTACAGTTTATGTAAAGGGCAAAAAACAAGGTTTAATGAATTTAAACTATCAAGATATTACAAAATTTAAAGAAAATAAAAATAATTTCTTTTTATATTTAAACAATAAACAAACATTAATTGTTTCAAAAACGGCAAGATATGCCGAGGGTTCGGCTGAATCTTTGAAGCGTATTTTAAAAGAACGCGTAAAAAAGAGCAAAAAGAAATAATCATGTTGCGTTAAATGGTTGTTAAAACTAAAAAAATAAGTTAAAATAAAAGCAAGAGGTTAAATTATGAAAAAGATAAATATTTGCCTGTTGCTTTTTTTGTCGGCTGTTATGGTGTTTGCTGGTTGCGCAGGCTCTGGTGGCTATTTAAAAACCGCACCAACTTCAATGTCGGCTGCGTCGTTTTTTAATAACTGCAATGTTGTTGGGTTAGAAACCTTTGCACATGTTGGCGGAGATTCTTCGGTAATAAATTCACAAACCGACAGAGTTGCATATTCTGCTTACACAAAAAATTTGTATGAGTTGTTACCTCAAGAAAGGTGCTTAATATCTGTGCTTAGTTATTTGTGTGAAATTAATTCTATGAGCAGTGCTGACCAGCAAAAATCAAAAGTTAAACCGTTTGAATATAAAAATGTTTTAAGGGCTGAACTTGATTTGCTTGCATCAACTCACGAAATGGCTGAAAATTATCAAAACACAAAGGCTGTTATTTTGCTTGAGCGTGCGGATAAAACTTCTAGTCTTGAAATTACTGCATACTTGTTTTATATGGACACTCTTTTAAATTATGAAGTTGCTGAACTTCAAGCAAATGCACAAAACGCTCATTATACTTACACTTTCGTTCAAACTGGGCATAATGTTCAAACAAACACTTTTAGTTTAAAATATGCAACAAATTGTTCGGCAAGCGCAACATATAGTGCCGAAAAGGGCAGTTTAAACTATACTGTTAAAACTTATTTGGGCACAAATAAGGCAGAAGTAGAATTTAATAAATCCATATATTTATATTCTAATGGTACGGTTGGCATAAGAGTTATAACAAAAAACAACACAGGTAATAAATCGGTTATTGTTTATGAGCAAATGGAAACAGACTTTTATAAGCGATTAAAAGTTGGGGCTGTGAAAGACGAGGCTGGAATGATAAGCATGGAAACCATGCCAGAAGATAAATTGGCAAAGGTTAACTCAAGCGACGATATTGGCTATGCTTTTGAGTATGACCTGCGAGATGATACGGTTGCTTCAAGAATAATTTGCTCGCCATATGGTTTGAGTGAATAAAACAAAAAAGTCGCTTTTTAAGTGACTTTTTGCGTTTTTTGTGGCAATTTTAAATATTATTTGTGACTTTTGTTACATTTATGGGAGTTTGATGAATGCTTAAAGAAGAATTAATTAAAGAAAGAAGATATTTGAATAAAGTAAAAAAAGAAATAAAAAATCAAAAAGAGCATTATGCAGAACAGTTAAATAGTTTAGAAAAACAAAAAAGTGATTTGTCTAAATTATATGCCGACGATTTTTATTATATGGATGACGAAGAAGCAGTTGGCGAGGGCGCTAGACTTGCCGAGTTTGACACAATAATAAAATATACTGAAGATAATATTTCAAGGCTTAACAGGCAAGAGTATTCTCCTTATTTTGGAAGAATAGATTGGCAAGAAAATGGCACTAAAAAAGCAGAGCCTTATTATGTGGGCGTAAATAATTTGGTGAGTGATGGAAAGTTAAAGCCGATGGTTTGTGATTGGCGTGCTCCAATTTGTTCGCTTTTTTATGATTATGAGTTGGGAGATGCTTCTTATGTTGCTCCAGATGGCGAATTTAATGGAAAAATATCTTTAAAAAGGCAATATGAGATTAAAGATGGCAATTTAGTTAAGGCGTTTGATAGTTCATTAACCATAGGCGATGAAATTTTAAAAGATGTTCTTTCAAAAAACGCATCTTCAAAAATGAAAAATGTTGTTAGTACAATTCAAAAAGAGCAAAACAGGGTTATTAGATATAATGCTAATAAAAATATGCTTGTGCAGGGTGTTGCTGGGTCAGGTAAGACAACCATTGCACTTCATAGAGTGGCATATTTGCTTTATCAACATAAGAACACATTAAAGGCTGAAGATGTATTAATTTTGTCGCCAAACAAATTGTTTAGCGAGTATATTGCCGGAGTGCTTCCTGAACTTGGCGAGGAAAACATGTCGCAAATGTCTTTTTATCGCTTGGTGCAAACAGAACTCAAGTTTTTGGGGTTTGATTTTGAAAAACGAGAAGATAACATTGATGAATTGTTGAAAGATTCTAAAAGGCTTAATGAGGTAGCATATAAACACACATATGATTTTTATGAAAGTTTGCAACAATTTTGCAGTGAGTATTTTAACCTTATTTTTAAGCCCAAAGACATGCGTTTTGGCGAGCAGGTTATAACTGCCAAAGAACTTGAAAATCTTTATTATAATACCTATAAAAGCAAAACTCCGGCGGTTAGAGTTGACTGGCTTGTTGATTACATTTTAGACAAGTTGGAAATTAACGAAGAGATTGTTGAAATTAGCAAAAAAATAAAGTTAATGTTGTATCCATTTTTTGAGCAAACAAATATTATTAAAATTTATGCGGATTTTTTGACAAACATTGGCATGTGTTTTAGTTTTAATGGTCTTGAGCAAATTCGTTATGATGATTTTGCGCCATTGTTATATATTGCCAACTACTTTTTGGGGCTAAATAAACATAGCGAGGTTAAATATTTAATTATTGACGAAATGCAAGATTACTCGTTTGTTGCTTATGCAGTGTTTAATCAAATTTTTGATTGTAATAAAACTGTATTGGGCGACATTAATCAGTGCATAGAAAAAATAATGACTTATGATGATTTGAAAAAACTAAAAGAAATGTTAAATGCTGAATATGTTGAGTTAAATAAAGCATATAGAAGCACCAAACAAATAACTGAGTTTGCAAATAATTTAAAGTGTGTTAAATGTTCTTGTGTGGCAAGAGCGGGCGATGCAGTTCAAGAAATTTTGGAAAAAGATGTTGCTTGCAAAATTGAACAACTGGTTGCACAAAATTCGCAATATGGTTCGGTGGCAATTTTGACAAAAGATAAAAATGAAGCAAGAGAGTTATTTGTTGAACTTGGACAACTTGATGGCGTAACCTTGAATGTGGATTATGAAAGTCAGGTTGGAAAAGTTTGCATAATGCCGTCATATATGGCAAAGGGCTTAGAGTTTGATATGGTAATTGTTGCCAATGCTCAAGGCGAAAATTATTGTTCTGTTTTAGAGAAAAATTTGCTTTATGTTTCTTGCACTAGGGCATTACATAAATTATGTCTTTTGAAAACGAAATAAAAAATGTGTAAAATTTGCATTTAATTGTTTGATTTATTGACAAAATAATTAAGATAAATAAAAGATTAATTGGTTGGTAAAAACCCATAATTAAGATTAAAAAATATCAATTTGCCTGACAAATTGATATTTTTTTGTTTATTTTGTGTTATTTTTTAAAAAATGAAAATGTGAGTTAGTGGATTTTGTTTTAAATTATCAACTTTGGTTTGTTATCACCAAACATTATCTCTGCGTTTGTTAAAGGCTCTAACAGTAAGCCCAAATATTAGCGATAACACGGCAACCGAGCCAGCAATTATTAAAACCATTTTTAATGTACCGGTTGATTTTGGTGTGGTTGAAAGAGTGCTGAGCAATGTTAGTGACGCGCCTTTGTATTTTGCTTCAACAACAAAAGTTTCGTTGTTTGTTGGCTCGTATGTAAAGGTTTCGCCTTTGCCGTGGCGGATTCCGTTTATGTACCAAAGTATTTTTGTTGTGTCGATTCCATTTGCGCTTGCGTTTTCAAGAGTAAATGTAAATGCTTCAACCTCGGCTTTTGTGTTGTTTATTACACGGCTTATGATGTGATAGTTGTCTTCAAGATTGAGTTCGTTTGCTGTTGCTTTAAAAATTATTATTGGTGATGTATACAAAATTGAAGAAGATTGTGCACCTGCATAAATTTTGTATTCGCCAAATCCGTTTTGTGCCGATATTAATGAAGTTGGTGTTATTGGACAAATGTTGCCGGAATAAAATAAATCATAAGAACTTGAATTTGGTGTTTTTAAGTACCAGTTTGTTGTGCTGTCTACATTAATTCTTGAAAGAATTGAGCGAATGGCAAATGGTTGTGTGTCTTTATTTATTACATATGCACCTGATGGGTTCATGCCTAGTGCCGAACTTAAACTTGTAACAATAAGTTGAGGAGTTGTTTCTTCAATTATAACTGTTAGGATTGCTTCGGCGGAAATGCCATCGCCTGATATTGTAACTTTATAGTGTTGGTCTTTGCCAACATAAATTAAATTATTGCCTGATTCTGAGTAGTTTTTGTCAAGTGTTAATGTGCTTATGTTGGTTAAGGTGACTGAATTGTTGGAGTCTATAATCTTTTCCCATTTATAAGTAAGCCCAGAAAGGTTTGCGTCGCCAGCGCTGTTTGTTAATGTTGCTGTAAATGAAATTTGTTCGTTGGCAGTGTAGTCGGCGCAAAACAAATATTTGTCTAAATTTGTTTTGTCGGCATTGCAAACTGCGGGGGTGGAAATTTTGATTGTGTATGCTTCCTCGGCTTTTGTGGAGGTGTTGCCTAAAACTAAAAAACACGAAAAAACAAGCAAAAGTAATAAAAAAATGTTAAATTTTTTCATAAAAACCTCGATTTTTTGGTATTTTGAACAATTTTTACTGTTTTTGTAAATTGATAATTTTTTTTAAATATGATTAAAAAAATTACAAGATTCACTGTTAGTATACAACATTTTTTTTTAAATTAAAAATCTTTTTTAAATAAATTTTAAAGAGTTTACACAAATTAAAACAAAAAAAGAGGAAATTATGTTTTTGTGTGGTTTAAAGTTAAATCGTTACATAAATTCCTATGTCTTGCTAAACAAATAAAACGGTCAGATTTTCAATGTAAAAGGCATTGAATTTTCACGCGCACGCGCGCGAATAAAGTTGTTTTATCTACAAAAATGTGGTATAATATCTGCAAGATATTATGCCTTGGGGGATTTATGAAGCCTTTTGTAAGCAAATTTATTAAATTTTTTGCACCACTTTGCTTAGTTTTTGCAACTTTGCTTTGTGTTTTTGGTGGTGGTGCGGTTAAAAATTTAGCATATAACGCTCAAACCATTTATGCCGAGCAGGTCGAAAACTCCAACTCCGACGCGGGGGATTCTTCTGCTGATTTTGAAAGTGGCACGCTGGAGCATTGGGAAGATTACATAGAGCAAGAACTCGAGTCCTCAGGGGCTTCGTTTTTGCTGTCGTCAAGCAAGGGCACGGGTAATAACAATAATTCTCAAGGTATATTAATAAACTCTGCAAAAGACCTCGCTGAGTTCGCCAAACATGTAAATGCAGGAACGGCACCATATGCTTCTGCTGATGTTTATTTAATGGCTGACATAGACTTGTCTGGCAGAATTTGGACGCCCATTGGAACTAAGACAACAAACCCATTCAAGGGTAAGTTTTTTGGCAATGGTCATAAGGTTAGCAACATAATGTTTGATAACACAATAACTGTTGGTTATTATGGCTTGTTTGGCTACTGCACTGGAACCATTTGTGACCTTATTGTTGAAAAACCTACAGTTGTGGGGTTGTCTGGCAAAACTGTTTATGATTTGGTTTCCGGCGGAACTGCCAAACTGTGGGGTTGTGCCGGCAGTTATGGGAAAGTTGGTTCGGCGTCAAACTGCACGGGTTCGACAGCATCGTCATCTAAGGGCACGAATGAATTCCGTTATGAAATTTATTTGTATGACGAAAGAACGAAAAAATTCAGGGGCACGGGCAGTTCTTCTAGCGATTCAATAGACAGTGTTACTCCAATTATAAAAACATACAATAAAGACCAAAGGGCAATTTCTGGCGAGGCTGGGCTAATTGCTTTAACCTCTCTTTTGGACACCGACTTAAAAAACTATGGCACGGTTACGGGATTTAAAGTTGAGCAATGGAACTATGGTTATGAAAACGCCTCACTTACTGGTTTTAAAGATGAATGGGTGGAGCAGGTAAAGGTTGATATTGACAAAGAAGACCAGTTGTGCATGTACTCCAAACTTCAAATCACTCAAACGGGAAATGACACCACCAAGTTTAGAAAATATCCAACAACCGACACAGTTGATGATGGCAATGGCTATGTTTTTGACACAAAAACAGATAATCATGAAAATAGCAAACTTCAGGTTTATGTTGACGCAACAAGGCAACATAGGGTTAGAATCATCATAGATGTAAACTACAAATATTATGTTCCAACTATCAGCATAAATGCTCTTAAAACAAGTTTGCTTGATGAGTCAATTAAAATAACCGATAATGCATATTTTAGAACAACATCAATTACTAATGCGTCGGTTAATTTGGATAACACTGTTTATGACGCAACAAAAATAGATAGCACGCTTGAAACCAAAGCATTTGAAGATGTTAGCGAAGAATGGAAAGACAGAATTGTGTTTACCGACTCTAAAGCGTCGGGTTACAGCGGCTATTTTACTTCGGGCAGTGGCAAACCATATATTGTTTATGAAGCAGTGTTTGAAGACGAAGACAAAGACAACAAAAATGACAACTATGTTCTTGCCGACAGCGACAACGATGGCGACACTGAGCCAATGTATAGATATAACTCACCAGTAAAAATTTCTATTGGTGGTGGAGCAACGTATCAGGTTAGGCACTTAGCAGTTAAAGGTGGCGGTGGAACAATTACCGCTTCGGGCTCTAAAACTGACGGAACTTTTGTTACTGCAGGAGCAAATGGCAAAGTTGTGCTTACGGGTGAAACAGAAGGTAACAATGTTGTTGCTAATGATGTTGATTTGTTTGTTTTTAACATTCAACAATACACTTTAAAAAATGCGGGTTTAGAATATGTAAAATCTGAAGTAACTCAACAATATTTTCAGGTAAAAGACATAAGCGGAGCGTATGCATATAGGCTTACTTTAAGGGATTACTACAAAAATCAGATAATTTTAAACAACCGCGCTTATGAAAATACACACATGGTTGAAGTATATTTTGCACAAAACACATCAACCATTCCATACACAGGCAGTGCTTCTAACAAGATTAATGTTTTAAAGGCAAAGCATGCAAATGGTTCGGCGGTTAATTATACTGCTTTTGCAACAAATTTGCTTGCAACACTTCAAAGCACTTCCGTCGCAACGCCAACCACGCTTTATTGTTGGTGGGGTGTTAAAGCGGTTACATATCAAATTAAAAACAGCACCCAAAAAGCAAATTTAAAATTTGTTATTGAGTCAAAATATAGAGATATTGACACTGCAGTTGGTTTTTCGGGCAATCAGATTGCGGAAATGTATTACACCGAAGTCTTAAGGGTTTATGATGCCAACTCGCTTGCAACAAATTCCGAGCCCACTTCATATTACCTAAAAGCATTGGGAGATGGTGATGGAGAAATAACTGTAACACAATCTAACAATGCAAATGTCACTGCTCCAGCAAACTTAATCTTTTATGCTCGAGACATGTTTTATGATGGTGATTCTAAAAATGCAAGATATTATGTTGACGGCGACCATCTTTGCTACGCGCCGGTTCCTGTTTATGCTGGCGGAAGTTTAACAAGTTATAATTACTATTCGGTTTTGCAAGTTTGTGCTCTTGCAAACCATGTTGAATATGAAATAACTGAGCATAAAAAAATAATAAGCACAGTAAATTTAAAAATTTATGACGGCGACACTCTTCTAGATTCCACAAGCAAGGTAAAAGAAAAGTTGCAAATGGCAACCCTTTATGAATATCTTTATAACCTGCTTGGAGCATATGAAACTGAGTATATTTTTAACAACTCATATAACCGTGCTTTCAACTCAGAAGTTGGAGCATTTGTTGTTGAAGACACTCAAATTCCTGTTGGCTCGCTAAATTCTTTAAAATGGACAAAATCTTCTGGGGCGACCAAGATTTTTGAAATTAGTTTAATTTGCGAATGTGATAACGACTCTCAAGTTAACACGGTTACTCAAACAACGGCACAAAATTATAACTCTCAAGCACAGTTTGAGGTTATGTATATTGGCGGAACAAATGCAACTCTTACGCTAATTATCAAGTTTGTTGCGCAAGAAAACGAGTATATATTTGACTTTTTTGACTTAGACAACGAGCAAAACACATTTATTAGTCCTCAAGTTATTGACATTAAAGAAAGCACTGAGGAAGAGTTTGATTCTTATTCAAAAAATCAACATTACAAAATTGCATATTCCGCACAAATTGAAGCAAAATTCTTAAACTTTGCAAAAGTAGTTGCTTATACATATGACTTAAATGACAATGGAACAGTAAACACAGCCAAGCGTAAATGTGTAAGTGAACTTGCGCTTGCTTCAATCACAAACGGCACGGCAGTGGCACTAAGTGGTTTTGGCGGTGGTTTAAGCGCAGTGTTTAACATTCAGAACATTGCAAACAAAACAAGCCTAACCAGTGAAGATGTTACTAAAATTACCGTTACTCCTGTAACATACAACTATTATCCTGCAGGAGTATATTTTGAGATTTATGTAACCGAGCAAGAATACACAACAACAGCAACTGTTACAAACGGTTATGTGACCGATGCCGAGCATACATTTGCTGACAAGACTACGGTTGCAGAAATTAAGTTTACTTATTTAGACAAATTTTATATTAGAAACAAAACTCAAACACAGGTTGAGTTGGTTGTTGTAAACTCGTTAACTGACGCAACTCAAACAGTTATATTTGACGCTCTTCACAGCAATTATAGACTTACCGAAAACTCTTATATTGGCATAATATCAATTATGGCAAGTCCAACCGAAATAACTTCTGCCGCAATTATTGATGGGCACAAACAGGCAAGCATTGAGTTCACCGAAATAATTTACAATGTGAACATTGTTGGGTTTGTGCAAACCGAAACTGTTGACTCGGCATATATTGCCGCAAACAAGGCAAATGCTGAAGATTATGTGTTAGAACGCAAATATCTTTCAACAGGCAGTGGCTCGCTTTTGGCTAGTGCTGTAAAACTAGAGGCAAATAGCGATCTTTATAGATTCTTTAAATTCTCGCATTTTGAAATTAAAAATATTTCAAACGGCACTTTTGTTAGTTTGGACACCATAACCAACGCAAGTGTTGAGTATGTTATTTATCAATTTAACCTCATTGCAAACGGGGTGGAATCTACGCTTTCAATAAGTGCAGATTATCCTTACACAAATGGCGATACGGTTATTATTCATGCGGTTTATGACGCGCTTGACTTTAACATAACATTTAAGAGTGCCGAAAATGTAACTCAAAAATCAAAATATCTCGACGGAAGCGAAGTTGTTTACACCGAGGCTGGTGGATTTACTAGTGTTACCGTCACAACAAATTACTTAGACAAAAACAATTTGGTTAATTTAATTTTGTGCACCGCCGATACTACGGTTTTAGATGCACCGGGTTTTTATGCTCCTGGAATAAACGAGCGTGGCTGCTTTAGCACCGAAGCCCCAAGTGCAGACAGAACTGTTAACGGCACTGCATATGTAAAAATTAAGGACTTTATTTATGCCATGGCACAAGGAGGAAGTGCTGAGCCAGAAGAATTTACCCTTTATGTAAATTATGAGGGCAAGCCTGTAACATTTGTGTTTGTCTATGGCTCTGGTTCAACTGCAACCAAGTGGGAATACTCTGATGCTTCTATCATATTTGGGCAAGAGGTTGATTTATATTCTTATATTGAAGATTTAATTGATGAATTTGACGACAAAGGTTATCAACTTTTAACTGCAAAACGAAAAATAAGTTCAAGTTTAACAAAAACCTATTACGATAGTACTGTCGGACTTTCTAGAACATACGCTAAGTTTACTAGCGACGAATATGACTACGATAGCGGAAAACTTGAATACACCATTACATTAACGGCATGTTACCCAATTATTAGTGTTGAGTTTAAAACCATAAGCACATGGCTTACGGGCACAAACAAAAACACTACAACCACGGTTAAATTTGGCACAACAGATTATGTTAAAGTGCCAGACCTTCATCGCATAGGCTACACTTTTGATTATTGGAAAGCAACATACAAAGGCAAGGCTTATTACATCTATGTAACAGGCAATGGCACAACGGTTAATCATGGCAAAACAACCACGGTTAACATAACAACAACTTCGTTTGAAGAAGTGCCAAAACTTGAAATGTATCCTTATTGGAAAGTTATTGACGCACTTATTTCTCCAACAGCCGAGCAAAACATAACTCGCGAATATAACGCCGAAACACAAACTTTTGAACTTGCAAAGTTTAATCATATCGACAGCATGACAAACGACATAAAAGTTCAAATGCTTGGCTCAAACGGCACAAGTTATGTTGATTTTGACGCAAGCAGATATACCATTGTTAGAGAGGGCAATGTTTGGATTGTTTCGGGCATGTTTAAATATGTCCCAGATAGTGCTAGTTTAAAGGTTACTTATACCTACAAACTTACCGACTTAACCGATACCGGCCTTGCTTCAAAAAACTACATCAACAACTACTCAGATGGCGACACAGAACTAGCAAAATCTAACATAACCATTACTCCAAAACAATTAACTATTGCCAATATAGAAAAAGTTTATGATGGCACAAAAGTTGTAAATCAAACTGTTGCAGGTATATTTGAAATTGATGCAAGCACATTCAATTTTGGAGTTATTGCTTCATATGTTTCAAGTGATGCGTCTAATGAAATTGCAATAGTTTATACAAGGGTTGGAGAATATCCATCTGCAATGGGCGCAAGTTATTTAGACCCAGAAGTCGCAACCGGCGTAATTAACCCATTTGAAATAATCGCTTACATAAAAGACGGCTCATATTCGGTGCATATTTACGACGAAAGCGAACCGCCAGTTGAAATTGCAAAAATACAAGTCAACAAAAATGGTGGCTTGGCGCTAACCAAAGACAAAATGGGTGCTTATGTAACCAGCCCATATGTTAACAACATTTACTTTGGCTCGGCTGGTTCTAACAACGCAAAAGCATGGGAACTTTTAAAAGACCACTTGTTCTTATCGTTTGCAATTAGCACAAACAGTGGCGTAATTGCTTCGTATTCAGCAACTAATCGTGATTATGTAATTGTTACAAGCAATTTAACAGCAACTTATGACGGGGCATCTATTGCAAAAGCAAGCACAAACTTTAAACTTAACATTGTTGGTGTGTTTGAAATTAGAGAACTTGGCGAAAATCAAAAAGAATTTATTTTTACCGCACAAAAAGACGACGATTTAACCAACTGGTTAACCATTGACTTAAACAATGCAGAATCTGATGATTATTATCAAAGCCGTTTTGTAAATAACAAATTAAGTGTAATTCGCAACAACTGCGTTGGTGGAAAAGAGGTTACATTTAGTTTAGAGATTAACAAAACTGGAACATATGATTTAAAAAATTATTGGATAAAAGAAATTAAAGTTAGCAGTACTGATGGCGATTTTATTGCTTATGCAACATACTCAGCCAACGCAACCACATATGAAATTACATTTACCATGACGGGCGAAAACCATTATGCCGTTGAAATAATGTTTACCAAAACTTGTGAGGTTACATTAGACTATTCATTGGCGGTTGGCGAAACCATTGACGGTGTTGCTCGCAGAGTTGAAAGCATTATTTATGGCCATAGTGTAAAAGATACATTTGGCACACTTAATCGCACAGGCTTTACCTTTGTTGGTTGGGGAACTCAAATTAACAACAAAACCAGCATTGTTGCTGACATTTGGGGCATTAAAGAGCCAAAGATAGTGTTATATGCTCAGTGGTCATACTCAGCAGGTGCAAGCAATTCAGGAAGCAATATTTCACGCACATATAATGGTGTTACAACCGAAGTAACTCCAAACTTTACCGCTGTGCCAGAAGCGGTTGCAGTAACAGTTGCTTGGCTTAAGGCGGGTAATGTGTCTTGGGCTGTTGTTGACGAAGCATTGTTAAACGAAAACAAGTTGTTAATTCGCAATGTTGTAGACAATGGCAAATATGGCTTTGCTTTAACTGTGTCGGCATATGTCGAATATGTGCTTTTAGATGGTTCTAAGGCATACACATCAATTTTATATCATGCAAGCAACTCAAACGCACCTTATCAAGTGTTTGATGTGGCAATTACTCCAAAAACGCTAGTTTTAAAAAATGCTATTAACAAAGCATATGACGCATATGACACTTACACATATACACTAACTGCAAGCGATTATACTGCATCACAAGTTCATGATGACTTAACAGGGAGAGAAGTTATTATAACCTATTCATCTTCTCAAGTTGGTGCAAACATTATAAGCGTTGAGGCTGGCGACGAAATTATGAAAAACTATTCCGTTGTTGCTTCTAACACGGCTGGCACAATACAAAAACGCCAAGTTGGTTTAACCATTGGCAATGTACCAAAGGAATACACCGGCGAAAAGATTACCGCGCAAGTAACAACTGTTGTTGACAACAGTGGAGCAGGCAAAACTTACAGGCCAAACTATACCTCTGCAAATGGTACAGAAATAAAGACTTTTGCATTTGCAGAAACTGCATTTAAGTTTACAGTTTTATATATTATTACAAACAGCAGTGAAATTAAAAAATATACAAGTGCAAATCTTGACATTATTGTTGCAGTAATGGACACGGACGGAAATTATGTTGATACAAACAAAAATTTTGACTTTGAAATCACTGGTTATATTGAGATAACCAAGCGTCATTTAAAAGACAGTGAGGTTAAAGTTTCTCTTGAAAAAGTTTATAACGGTCAAAGACAAACAATTTTAACATCTGATATTACATTGCCAAACGCAGAAACCACCGAATATTGGTTGTCATTTGGGCTTGCTTCCGGCGATGAGGGTTATCCTTTGCACAAAGCAACGCTTACAGTGCTTAGGGCTGACGGTTCGGCATTTGCAGGTGCAAAAGATTGTGGAAACTATGCTTTAAAAATTGTAATTGAATCTGACCTTTATTTTACTTACGAGCGTTTGGTTACATTTAAAATTAAATCGCTTTATGTAAAAATTGAGCAACAGGGAACATTCTCTCGTGAATATAACGGAACAACACAGGCATTGCTTGTTGTTGACGAACATTATATCATTAAGTCTTACACGGGCTCAGACGGCAAAGCAGTTGAAATTGCTGACCAAACAGTAATAAAAACCGAAATTGCAAACAATTTTGCCTTTAAGTTTAGTGACAAAAATGTAAACACAAACATTCCAATTTCATTCAGCAAATTGGATAATGCTTACAATAATATTACAATAATGTATACTGGTGGTAGTTTTGTTGGCAACATTACCCAAGCAACAGTTGTAATTAATATTGGAACGGCTACAAGGTTCTATGACAGGGCAGGTTATGTTGTTAACTATGATCAACTAACACTTGAAAACACTTCTGGTGATGTGATTGGTGTTGGGACTTTAAAAAATGCTTTTGGCGACAGCCTTAATGGCGGAAATGTGCTTATTGCCTACAAACAAAACCTTAATGTTGGCACGCACGATGTTTCTACCTTTGAACTAACAAATTTTAACATAAGCACAATTACTTTTGATTCGGGCGACATTTTAACAAGAAACTATAAAGTTGTGGGGTATAAGGGAACTCTTAAATTGCTTTCGGCAAACATTAGGGTTGCACTTTTAAGTGAAAACGGTTATGTTGGCGAGGGCATTGGTTATACATATACTGGGCAAAATGTTGCTTTGAGATATGTTGTTTCAGTTATAACCAACGACGGCGAAAAAACTTATGAAACCTCGGCTCAAGCATTAACCTATGTAAGTTTTGGTTTTGCCAAGGCTGACGGCACAGGCATTAGCGAGGCGAAAAATGTTGGAAACTATTTTGCTAAATTTACCCTTGTTGATTCAACAAACTATACGCTTGAACAAGGCGATGATAGTCTTCCATTTAAAATAGTTAAAAAAGCGTTAACCATTAATGTTTATGCTGAAAGAGCATGGAAAAAAGACACTGTTTTAACATATAATCTTAAAACAGAAGATTTAGAAGGTTTGTGCATTGGGCATTATTTAGGTAATAGTGCAACAATATCTACAAATGGCACCGATATTGGAAAATATTACATTAATGATACAAACACAACAAATCATAGCGAAATTGTTATTTATGCAAGTGGAAACACTTCAGAAAACTTAAGAAATAACTATGAAATTACTTACTCTGGTTATTTGGAAATTATTCCAGTTCAAGTTGTTAACATTTATGTAACCGAAGAGTTTATTTATAACGGCGAAGTTCAAAACCTTGCCATTACACTAGATTTAAACAGTGGCGACACAGTTGTTTATGAATATAGCCAAAGCGCCGACGACGCTGCTGCTCTTTGGATAACAGCAAACGCCGGCACTAACCAAGAGTATGTTAACAATATTCTTACGGGCGCAAGTGAAATAATTAGACTTTATTCTGTTACATTTGATTCTGACGGCGATGAAAACTACTCTCGTGATGAGGGCGGGTTGGCGTTTAAATATGCAGGCACTTATAGGGCTTACATATATTCTAAAAACTTTGACATGGCAAGTCTGCTTGTAACAATAGAGCAAAAAGAGATAGATGTTAAAAACATTTACAACTTTAAAGCAAACAAGCAATATGACGCCACAACCAATGTGTTGGTTGATAATAAATTTGGCGATATCAATAGAGCAAAAAACAATGCAAATGGCTATGGTGGCATTTATGGCGACGATGTTTATGGCACTGCGGGCGCAAATACCGATTATGAATACATTTATTTGACGGGAACTTACAGCGGTCTGTTTGGGGAATCTCTCTCTATTACTTTTGCAATAAACAAAAAAGTTTACAATGTTGAAACTCCACAGGCTGTAATTGCAGAAAGAACTTTCAATTCTTATAAACTTAAAAACTCAAACATTACTGGCAACATTTCTGAGCGCGAAGTTGTGTTTAAATATGTTGGCGCTGACGACAAATATTATATTGGCGATGGCATTACACTATCTCTTACAAACAACTTTAAAGTTGTAGACAAGGGCAGTGAAGTGTTTGGAATTGCCGAAGCCTTTGACGGACAAATTACCTTTAAATCTATTGTTAATGCCGGAAGTTATAACCTTTCTGAGCAACTGCTACTTAATATAGATTTTGGCTTATTAGAAGTATCTTCTAATTTAATGTATTACTCAATAGAATTTTCTGGAACATTAAAAGTTAACAAGGCGGTTGTTATTGTTGGTTTAATTCAAAACAACATATACACTTATGACGCAACTGCGCACATGGCAGAGTTTACTGCAGTAATTTTTGATGGCAAAGGTGCGGTTACTGCTGGTGATGAAAAGGCAATAATTATTGCAAAATATCAAAAAGACGCAGGCAAGGCATATGACGCGGTGGAAGCGGGCGAATATACCATTTACCCAGAAATTTCGGCAACATTTGCACACAACTATGCATATGCAACCGAGGGCGACTCACTTGCTACAAAACTTATTATTAACAAACGCAATTTAAGCATTATTGTAGATAAGAGCATTTATTATGGGAAATTGCTTGGCAGAACATGTTATGAATATGTTCTTTCTAACAGCGATGCTGTGGTGGCAACAGCCGAAACCGGCTTGGTTGAAGGGCATTCTATTGCAAACATAAGCATTGCAAAAACAACCGATTCTGCTATTGGCGTTTACAAATATAGCCAAGGCAAGGTTGTTGTTGATACTTTTGCGATTGTTGCAGGGGCTTATAATGTAACCGATAACTATAATGTTAGTTACGATATTACACTTACCATATCTGAAACATTGGGCAAAGACGAGTTCTATATTGAAGCGCAAAGCCTTGAATATAACGGATATAACCGCACAGAAGATGTTGTATTTAATGTTATACTTGGCGAAACGGCAACCGATGTTGTGGCTATATTAGGTGCAAACTTCTTTGCAGATGTTGATTTGGTTTATGCTTTAAGTGAAATTAAAAACGCAGGCACTTATTATGCTCGCGTATATATCACAATAAACAGTTCGCCAAAACAGGCATATCCGTTTGTTGTTGCTGTTGAAATAACTAAAAAAGTTGTATCTGGTTACACTGTGAACGGTGTGCAGTTTAATGGCGACAAGGTTTATGATGCAACAAGCGAGATTGAATTAGATTCTAATGTACTTTGCACGCCAGACATAACCAATGACGCTAGCGGAGTTAAGCCAATTACTGCTTTGGTGGCAACATATTATGCAAGTGGTTTGCCGGTTAGTGCGGTAAGCAACGATTCTTATGATGTTGTAATAAGCATTAAAACAAGTGCTGGTTATGAATATTTGGCAAACAACTACGATTTTGTTGCATTAAAAGGCAAAATCACACCAAGACAAGTTGTATACACGCTTAAAACTACAGAACAAACACAGTTTGTTTATGATGGCAAGCACACAATTATGCTTGGCGTTAGCAACTTGCAACTTGCAAGCGGATATACCCTTGCAGACGGACATGACCTTACTTCTTATTACTTTGAGTTTGTAATTGAAAATGTGGGAGAATATTTGCTTAAAAATGTAACACCAAAAACTCCTGCAACAATTAAAGACTCTAGCAACTTTGATGTTACTTCAAACTATGAAATAACGGTTGACCCAAATGCAAAATATGTTGTAAACGCTCGTGAAATTGTAGTGTCTTGGAATGCTGGCGACCTTGTTTATAATTCATTTGACCGCAAGGCAGACATTGAAAATGCGTTAACATACACAGCAACTGCAACCAATTATGCAAATGCTGAAAGCATTTTAAATGGAAACAACATTAAGGCAGAATTTATTGCTCAAATCAAAGATTCGTTAACATTATATAACGACTCAGAAGTTAAAAATGTTGGAACTTATGCTTTGGTGGCAACTGCTTCAGCCGGCAGTAACTTTGAATTTAAAGTTGCTTCAACTCATTACTCGGTAAGAATTATTCCTGCTACTTTAAATATTGATTTTACTGGTGCAGAGATTTTATATGAAGAATATTTAATCAATTCCGGATTTATTCTTGCTTACACATGGGAAAACACAAATGGAGATGTTTTAAATATTGTTAGTGGCGTAAGCGCCGAGACTTTTGCAAATGACCCTGCATTCTTTAGTGGTTTTAAATTTGCAGTAACAAAAAACAACCCTCCATATGCAAATGAGGTTTATGTTTATAGTCAAACAGCATCAGAAAGTGAGATTAGCGTAACTTACAACAAAGCCAATGCAAACTATGTAGTTAACTCTATTGTGGGTTCGCTTGTGCTTGTTGCCGAAGATTATGATTTTGATGTTGAAAAATTAACATATACGGGCGTTGACCTTTTTGGCAGTCTGGTTATCACATATGTAAACATAGGCGCAACAACTCCAACACAAGTTCCGCTTTCTGACATTATTGCTCAAGAGATAATTAATGTTGGCGTTTATGAACTTGCTGTTAAAGTAGGCAATGCTTACTACCCAGCGTTTGCAGAAGTTGAAAAGAGAAAGATTTTAATTTCTGATTTAGACATTGTTACAATAAGACAATATGACGCAACGGTTAATGTTTATAACTCGCTAGGTGGAACCACCTTGGCAGAGTTTGTAGACGGCGTTTGTGTGACGGCGACCTTTGCTGATGCATTCTTAATTGATGAAAACAATCGCATTACCTTTGCAATAAATGACCCAAGTTATTTGGGTACTGGATTTAACAAGGTCGATAACTATATTTTGCTTAGCGACATTGTTGGAACTATTGAAAAACGCAAAGTAGAAATTAACCTTGGTGCAATTTCGTTTATGTATGACAAAGGTGGAGAATATGATTATGTTCACACCGATACAAGTGCAGACTGGCTTGCCGATGGCGACACACTTTATAATAATGTTGTTAATATTACATTTGAGGTTGCAGAGGTTTGCTCAAATGCATTAATAAGCGGGCTTAACTGGAGTTTGTCTTATGCGGTGCACCATGACGCACTTGCGGTTACTAATTGCTATGAAATAGTCGTTGATGGAACATTAACAGTTAATCCTATTGAAATTGGCATTGTTTATAACAAGTTTGAAAACGACCAAACAATGTTTAACAATTTGGGGCAAGAAATAACCTTTGCTCCAGTTAAAGCGGGTAATACAACCGAAGAGACATTTAACAGACATTTAACTGAAATTACAAATTCTCTTGTAATTACTTACTCTGGCAGACTAACTCCTCAAAAATTGGTTGGAACTTATACTGCACTTGTTACATGCAATTCGGCAAACTTTAAAATTGTTGGACAGGCGTCTTATGATTATGAGATTATTCCTTATGAATACACCTTAAATCTTGACCATGTAACTTCAAACAACTTCGAAGTTGATGAAGACACTGGCGTGGTTGATAAAACAAAATTGTTCTTTAGCAAATTGGCTCTTGAACCAGACCCAGAGTTTAAAGTTAGTTTAAGCATAGAATTAAACGGCGAAATTGACTTTGTTATCACGCTTGCTCGTGAAGTTAACTTGCCACAAAGCGAATATGTTAACTATTATGATTTGTATTACGAAGGTGTTTGTGACAACGCAAACATTAATGTAACCATTCCTGAGCAGTATTTAAAAAGAGCATTTAGAATTATTGCTCTTTCAAATGAAGGTATTAATGTAAGAATTGACAACAGTTCGGTTATATATAATGGCTTAGAGCACACTCTTAGCGCCGATGATTTCCGTGTGTATAATGTTATAGACATTAACACCAACGAATATGAAGAGGTTGAGTTTAATTTAAAATTAACTTACACCCAAACCGGCGAGGATTTTGTTGGCGAAACCAATGCGGGTACATATAAATTAACATACTTAGTTACTACCCATTTCTGGGAGCCAGTAACCGAAGAGTTCGATTTTGTTATTTCTCCTCTTGGTGTAACAATTTATGCCGATGATGCTTTAATAAGCAAGGTTTATGATGGAACAAAGGCAATTACTTTTGACTACAGTTTGCTTGAAACAGAAAGCAACCAAACTCTTGCTACAATTTTGGACGACGAAATTCGTGCAATAGTTCCAGAGTTTGAGTTTGCGGGGCAAGATGTTGGCGAATGGATAATTAGCATTACCAACGCAAGCAATTTTGCAAACTTTGTTCTTGAACTTGAAGACGACCTTTATGGTCAAATAACCGCTCGTGACACATATTTGCAAGTTAATGGCAACAAATATTATGACGGGTTAGACATTACAACTCCTGCAACAATTACAAATGCCGTTTTAGGCGAGGCCTTGTCAGGCGAAATAACCATTTATGCAAAAACAGCAGGATTATATAAAGATAACGCAGGCGATGGCGAGTTTGATTTTGCTGACTATGCTTATGACGCAAATTTAGGCGTTAATAATGTGCTTTATAACTATAATATTTTAGGCATTATTGGTCAGTACCAAATTAATAAGGCAATAATTAATGTTGCAAGTTTTGTGGATTCTTATCAGTACACAGGCAAAGAGGTTGAACTTGTTTATTCGCTTACAATAACCGACAAGGCAGGCACGCCTGTTTTAACTGCCGAGCCTTTAAGTTTTGTTAGAGTGGACAACGCATATGCAGTTAACGCAAATGCCGACGGCGAGTTCTATACTGCAAGGTTTACATTAAAAGATGCAGTTAATTACACTTTTGAAAGTGATGTTTCAGCAGTTGAAAAACGCTTTGTTATTACACGCGTTGACCTTGTTATAAACATTGGCGAGCAAACAAAAGAATATGATGTTAGCGAATTTGTTTATACGCTAGCAGGCGATGAAATTGCTTCGGGTGCACTTTGTGATGGTCAAACATTAACAGGAACAATTACTTCGGTTAGCAAAAATGTTGGCTCTTATAATGTTGCAAGCAACAACTTAAACGGCGGAACCGATGTGATAATTGTTTATAGCATTGCAAAAGGTACAACCGAAACCTCTGCAAACTATAATGTTGCATTTGAGGGCGCGCTTGTTATTACTGTTGCCGAAGCAGAAATAATCTTTGGCGAATATGTTTATAACTCAACAATTCAAAAATTAAACGCTATTGTTAAAGTTGGTGGCGTAGAGGACAAAGAGTTTGTTCTTGAGATAACAGCATTCAACGGCGAGTCTGGCTCAGACATTTCGTTTATGTATGCAGGCGTTTACTCGGTTAAAGTATCTTCTGTTTATAACAACTTTGTTGCGGTAACACATAGCGTAGAAATGGCTAAAAAAGAAGTTACTCAAATCAATTACACAGCAAACAAGCCATATGACGGAACACTAACTGTTGTGGGCGAGATTACTTCTGCTGATGTTTTTGCAAACGACATTTCAAACGAGGCTCTTAAAAAAGTCAAATTTGTTGGAACTTATGCAAAAGTGTTTGGTCAAAGCCAAATAACCTTTGAACTTGTACCATTAGGCGGGGCTGACGAGACACTTGCTCAACTTGTTATAGACTCGTATAACATTACTTATGTTGGCTATGGCGAAATTACACAGCGTTTGGTAACCTTTGCTTATAACCAAGAAAAAAATCCTGACGGGTTATATTACACAGGAGCAAATCATGAACTTCTTGTTGGCTGGTTTGATATTTCTGGCGGATTAGTTGGCGAGAATTTTGCAGGCAGTGTTGCATGGACAAATGCAATAATAAATGCAGGCAGTTATAACCTTGCAGAAATTTCAAAAGACAATAGCATATTTGAAAACAACTTAATCGTAAGCGGAAGCCAAGTAGATTACTATAGTTTTGCATTTACTGGGACAGTAGTAATAAACAGGGCGGTTGTAAAAGTTGCAAATGTAGAAAACTATGAGGTCACTTATGATGGCGCAGGTCACACTGTAACACTTACTGCCGAAATTGTTGACGGCAAGGGCGTTATTGTTGACGGCGAAGAAAAGAATATTTTAACTGCAAAATATGTTGATTCTAATGCAAATACATTGCTTGAAGCGGTTGACGCGGGTAAATATTCTATTTTGGTTATGTCGGCAAACGGCAATTATGAATATAACAATTCGGCGTTTGAAAATAACATTTTGACTATTTTAAAACGCGATTATAAAATCATAATTGATAAATCGTTCCCATATGACCGTGAATATTCGTTTATTGGCTACTTTAATTACATGCTATCAACAGCAGATGTTCCTGAAGAGACAGACCCAACAACACATAGCCTTGTGGGCGAGTTTAGAACTTTGGGCTATCAACTTGGCACTTATTCATATTTAACTGGAGCAGAAGATAACTCAATTTTAATTTATAACTTAAGCATCGCAGGCGAAAAAGTTTATGATCGTGGTGTTATTATTGCAGACTCTAAAGCATTAAATAACTATAACATTACAGTTGACGCCACAATTTTGATTCGTGAACACTTAGAAGCGGGCGAAGTTATTGTTATTCAATATGGAACATTAACATATAACGGAGAAAACCAACTTTCAGCGGTTCAAGTTGAAATTAGAACAGGCATTGGCAACAATGAATACACAAGTCAAGTGGTTGACTTAAGCGACAGCGATATCTTTATTGGCATGTATGCTTATGCTGATATTTCGCTTGACCAAATTGATGAGGTTAAAAATCAAGGCAGATATTATGGCTATATTCATCTTGCTGACAGGGCGGAATATAGATTTGTGACGATTTTTGTCGAGAAACGAGTTATTTTAGATTATTATGTTCAAGGCACAACCGATTTGTTTGATGGCAACAAGGTTTATGACGGCTTAAAAACATATATTATTGATTCTCAATATGTTTGTGCATGTGACATTGGAGTTATAACTTTAACAGCAAATTACACCTCAGCAAACGTAGGCGCAACTCTTAAAGAAATAACCATCTCGGGCGATGTGTATGGCAACTATGAGTTGACACAACTTAGCGGAACAATAACTCTAAGAGAAATTGTTGTAGATTTAAAACAACCTATTATATATACATACGCGGGCGCGCAAAACAAACAAATAACAGCAACCGATTTTGTCGTTGTTGGCGAATATGGATTAATTGACGGTCATATGCTTGCTGGATTTATTACCGTTGCGGTTAGCAATGTGGGTGAGTATTCAATCTTTGGCTTAGAAGGGCTTTATGTTCTAAACGGTGGCGAAAGGGTTGATTCTAATAACTGTGTTGTTACTATTGCCGAAACCGCGGTTGTAACTGTTGAGAAACTTTTGGTTGAACTTTCTTGGACGGGAGCAAGTACTGATTATAACTCTGCAGACCAAAGAGGAAACATTGCATTGCTTGCAATTCCTGTTGCGCCTCCAGAACAAAAAGAAGAAATTTTAACAGCACTACAAGTTGGTGTGGGTGAGATTCTTGCCTTTGCTTTAAATGGCGAAAGTGTAGAAGAAGTAATAAATGCTGGAACTTATGTGATTTCAATTAATAACGCTAGTCTAGAAGCAAACAACTTTACATTTAGCGTAAATGCTTCGGCTAACTTTGTAACAATTAAAAAAGTTGCACTTACAATAGCATTTGAAGGTTCTCAAATTGAATTTAATACATATCATGCAAATGGCGGATATGTTATAACCGAAACAAGTGCTTATGGAATTTTTGAATCAGACAAACAATATTTGCAACAACTTAAAGTTACAGTTATTGGCGATGCCAACATTGACACAAAATACACATATAACGCGGACTCGGCACTTAGCCAACTTGCAATTACTTCAAGTGCAAACCTTGAAACAAACTATAATATTACAATCACTGGCGATTTGACGCTTACTGCCGACCATTCGCTCTTTGAAATAACTAACCCTATTTATGAGGGTGCAACAGTTGATTTGTTTAACAAAATTGCAATTTCATATAATGGCGAATCATTAACTCTTGCCAAATTTGATGCACGAGCAATTACATTTGTTAACCCAAGCGAAAACTACTATGTTAAAGCATTCTTGACAGATGGTGTTTTTGCAAAAGTTGCTGTTGCGGTGTTGCCAAAAACTATTACCACAATAGTTTATGATGCAAACAAAACTTATGATGGCACAACAGTTGTTTACAGTGGCGCACAAACCAACTTAACAAGCGACGAGTTTGCTGATGGCGACGATGTTTATGCTCTTGGCAACTATGCAAGCATTTATGTTGGAGTAACTGGCATTAACTTTGCTCTTGCTGGCACACATGCAGATAACTATGTGCTTAATGTTGCTTATACAACTGGCGAAATTTTGGCAAAAAATGTTACTGTTGAATTAACAAACAACGCAAGGTTTGTCTACTTTGCAACCGAAACATATGTTTATGTATATGATGGCACGCTTGACCTTGCCGAAGGCGATGTGGTTATTGCTTCAAGCAAACAACTTGTGTTTGCAACTGCTGGTGTTGGTTTAAATATTGACATTGCAGACATAACTTCAAACACATTTGAAATTCAAAACGCAAACAGAATTGATGTAACTCATTGCTATACATTTGCTTATGTTGGCAAAATAGATATTTTTGCAAGGCAATTCGCAGTTAGTCTTAAACCAAGTGACAACCTTGTTTATAACACAGAAGAAAAACCTGTTTCATTAAGCATTGTTGAGGTTGACGACCTGACAGATGCAGAAATTGAGCAGTTGCGTGATTTAGTAGAAATTGTTTACATAGATTCAACTAACACGCAAACAAGTTTTGCACCAACCGAGGCTGGTTCGTATTTGGCAAAAGCAATGTTTGAAGAGGGCAATTATGTGCTTGTTGCAACTGCCGACAATGCAACCGAACTTGAATTTGTAATTGAGCAGTTTGAGTTTACAATCACTGCCGACAATGCTCCTTATTTTGTGATTAATGAAGACAACTTAAATGAGGCATTAAGGCAAGATTATATGGTTGAGGTTAAAGAGGATACAAGCGTTTATGCACTTGTAACCTTTGAGCGCACCGAAGACCCAAGTTCTGCTGATTACTCTCGTATTGGCTTGCATGACTTGTGCTTTAAGGGCGAGTGTGATAATGCAAACATTAAAGTAATTTGCAGTGATGAAGTTCTTAAAAGCGCATTGTTTATTCAAGCAAGTGCAACAAAAGTGCTGGTTATAACACTAAATAACTATGCAAAAGGCACATTTGAGCGAACATTTGGCTTAAAAGATATAGGTTTGTTTAATATTTCTGACTTTGAATATACTTGCCAAGTTGGAGATAGAACTTTAATTGCTAGCGAACTTGCAATTTTGAACTTGCAAGGAACCGTGTTGTTTAATTCTGGTGATGTAAACGCTAGTGGCTACAGCATGAACTCGTTTGACCTAACAAGCGTTTATGTAAATATTAAAGTTGAAACAACTCTTAAACTTGCCATTGCACAAAGAACAGCAGAGGTTACTCTTGCCGAAGGCGAAACATATGACAAAACATTTGATGGCACGGTTGCATTTAACAAACAATATACATTTGCTCCTGTGCTTACTAATGCTGAACTAGCAGACGGGTTCACTCTTGAAGATATTGAAATCTTTAGCGAAATTGGCATTTCATATGAAAGTGCAAACGCCGGGGTTCAACATCTTGTAAACGACGCAGGCAAAAACTATATAATTGCATATAAAGACAATGCAAATGCAACGGGTGAAATATTTAAACTTGACGCTATAATAACCCTGCCAGAAAGCGTAGTTTATGGCACTTATGCAAGCACGGAAGAAACGCTAGACATAACTGCGGTTGCAACGCTTGTTGGTGGCTCGGGCGAATCGCTTGATGGTTTTAAACAATATTTAACTGTTAGCATTGTTGGCTTGTCGGCAGATAAGTTGTCACTTGGTGGCTACTTAAATGTTGGCGAATATGCTATTTCATATAAAAGCGACAACTTGAACATTGTTGCCGCTCCAAGCATGCTTGAAATTGTTAAAAAAGACATAACAGTGGCACTTGTAGATGCAAGTGGTTATAATGTGGCAATTAGCAAGCAACAAGACGGCACAACTAATGTGCTTTGCCCAAACGGCGAAACATTTGAAGTGTTTGGCGTTATGGCGGGCGACGGTGTGGCTGTTGCAAGCGTGGAATATTCAAGCGCATTAAAGGGCGACCAAATTCCTCTTGTTGTCACCCTTTCTGGGCAAGATATAAACAACTATAATTGCTTAGACCTATTTGGAAGCATTTTGGCTAAATTTATAACACTTAACTTTGAATATGTTTCTACTAATGGTCCAAAAGAGGCAGATATTGTTGGAGGACTTATTGCAAAAGCCTATGATTATTACGAAATAGCAACCGACATTCCAACGGCAGGGCATAAATATGATGGTTACACATTTAGTGGTTGGGCAACTGTAGATGGTGCTACCATAGCCATTGATTTTGAAAAACCATTAAACGAAGTAATTACCTATGCCGAAGAAGTTACCCTTTATGCTATTTGGGAAATTCATATATATAATGTAAGGGTAGATAGGTATGTTTATGACCTAGCAACTCAAACATATATTGCAGACGTTAACTTTACAGCAGTTGAAACAACAGCGCCTTATGGCACTGAGTTTGATTTGCAAACATATATTACAGAATTAGAAAATTACACTTATCTTGGCTTTGGAATTAACTCCGTGGACGAACTTTCAAGCCAAACAACGCAAATAATTGATAATGATGTTTCATTAATATTGGTTTATGACCTTAACAAATACACAGTAACATTTGCTTCTGAAGTTGCTTTTGCAAGCAGGAACGAAAACCTGTTTACATATTTAAGTAATTATCAAATTGCTGTCATAACTGCATATTATGGTCAAAAACTTGGCGAATTAGATGCAAATTTTGAAAACCTTATTACGCTTAACAAAGTTGGTTATGCATTTAAGGGTTATAGTGACGGAAGCAATGTTTTTGCTAGCGATTACTTTGTTAACTATGCCGTTGCTGGCGACGCAACATTTGATGCAGTGTTTGAAGCGTTAACATTTAACTTAACGCTCAATGCAAACGGCGGAACATTTGAACTTGGTGGTGGTTGGTCATATGTTGATGAAAATCAAGATAAAGTAACTATTAAGGTTACCTATGACACACTTGTTCCAGCACTTTTAACTCCTAGCAAAGATTATTATACATTTAATGGTTATGCATTAAACGACATTGCTTTTGAGTTTGAAGAAGGAGCAACTTGGACAATGCTAGAAGACATTGAATTGGTTGCAACTTACATTGATAACATATATTACTTAACCGTTTATGCTGAGCATGCTGACCTTGTTGAAGCAAACGCTTTCCTTGGCGATGAATATCGCGGTGCAATTCTTGCAACGGTGGGCGAAAATGGCGAACTTGTGTTTGAGGTTTCTACCTCACTTAAAGTTGAGGTTGTGGTTATAGCAAAAGTTGGTTACACACTTGCAGGCTTTGTGTTTGACCCACTTGCAAGTGGTAGTGCAGAACAAAATGTTGCAACATTTAACGGCTTTACTGGCGACACAAGTTTAACAGCCAACATTACGGCAAATGATAATACCATTATCATTAATGTAAATGACGAGCGCTATGGTTATGCTGAGTATGAAAAAGAGGCGTTAAGTGGCGCAAGCATTCAATTTGTTGAGAAAACCGACCAAACATTCGTGTTTGTTGCATATGCAAACGAGGGTTATAGGTTTGTTGATTACTCGGCAAAAGCCAATAACGAGACTTTTGTAATAACTCAAAAAGAAATTGAAGGCGGAATTGAATTTACAGTTGAAAACCTTTCTTGTGATTTAAGCATTACATTAGACTTTGAACCAATAGAAGTTGAAATTGTGTTTGAATTTGTAAATCTTGCCTTAACATATGGTGGGGCGGTTTACACAAGCGACTTTGCAACAACTGTGCTTGTTGATACCAAAGTAGAATTTGCATTTGTTGTTGATTATGGTTATGAGTTTAATACACTTTCGTTTGTTCCTGCAGAGCCTTCAATCAATGCTGGCAAACTTACATTAAGTCAAGACGGCGACACATATTCTTATGTGTTTGAAAACTTTACTTCAAGCGGAACCTTGGTGTTTGACATTAATATTTCTTTGTTTAACATAACAGTTGAATATGGCGAATATAACGAAATAACAGGCGAAATTGAAGCAGGCAATTCTCCAATGGCACAACTTGTAATAAATGGAGTTGAGTTAGATTTTGGTACTTATGCTTATGAATATATGACTCAAATGACATTAAAGGTTGACCATGTTACAACAGGCTTTATGTATATGTTGTGGCAAGCAAAAACCGATGATGGCTATGTAACAGAAACCGAAAAACTAAAAGGGCAAGACATTGAGTTTGCTGTTTATTCGGCAATAACCTTGCGCCTTGTAGTTCAAAGACAACAATACACAATTAAATACACTGCAGGCTCACTTGGCGAGGTAAAAGACTTTAAAAATGAGTTGTTTACATCGTTTGAAGAAGTTGTATATTATGGTCGCGATGCACTTGGTGCAACCGCAGTTGGCTATGAATATGCAGAGTTTGTTGGCTGGTATTATGGAGACCAACTTGTTTCAACCTTGGCTGAATTTAAACCGTTGAGTGTGGCATATGATGCAACCTATGAGGCAAGATTCTTAGGAAAACAAATTACTGTTAATGTAATAATGAACACCAACACAAAGCGCAACAACTTGTTTATTGAAGATGAGGCACTTGCAACATTGTTTACATTTGCTGATGGAATTACCGCATCAACTCCAATTTCTGACACAACAACAGGCGAGCAAGTTATTAGTTTTGTTGTCTCTAATTTGCATGATTATGACGCATTTGAAACACAAATTGCACTTCCTGAATGGTTTGTTGTTAAGAGTGTTGGTGGGGCGACATTAAATGAAAATACAATTTTAATTGAGTCATTAACACAAATTTATGAAAACCAAGATGAATTGTTTGTTGATATAACAATTAATTTGCAGGTTAAACAATTTACAATTACATTAAAAACTGAACAACTTTCGGCAATAAGCGACATGACGGTTATTTTGGCAGACAGCCTTGGCTATGTTGGCGGAGAGGTTGACATTGTTGATAATAAATTTGTATCGTTTATTGTTGAATATGGTGGCTCTCTTGCAATAAAATTTAACTTTGCAAACGGATTTATGTTTGGTGGAGCAACTTATAGATATGACGAAACCACACAGCCTGAAAACAAGCGAGAATTCAACTTTGAAGATTCTGGCATGGCAAGCATGATTAATGTAATGTCTAATGTAGAAGTTATGTTGGCGTTTACATCGGCTAGATATAGAGTTGTGTTTGACTTTAATTATTTAGACAAGCAGGGCACAATAACAGGAACATATACTTATTATATCAATCATGGCGAAAGCACCTTTACTACAAAAAGTGGCGAAGTGGCAACCCTGCCTGTGGGACTAATTGACCCACAAAGCACGGCAAGTGAAGCATGCTTGTTTGTTGGCTGGAACACAAACGCTTTTGGCATGGGCAAATATACTTACTTTATTGATTCTACTGGCAAAATTTATCGAATAATTGATGACCAAAAAGTTTATGGATTTGAATATGACCTTAACAACCAAATTACTGATGGCGCTATTGATGCTTACCTTTATGGCACATGGGCTTTTGATAAATATATTGTTAATGTTGAGTTTAAACCATTTAACATAACTTACACTCAAGACGCCAAAAACTTGTTTGGTGGCAACAGTGGAATGTATCCTCATTACTCTGACACCGACCCACGAGTTTGCGACTATGTTGAGTTTGTTGTTGGCACAAGAGTTAAAGTCGTTGCTCCTAAGTTTGATGGCTATAACTATTATGGCTGGCAAATAAAAGACTCGGGCACAGATATTTTGCATAGTACAAGTATATTCACAATGCCAAAAAATGAAGTAACTATTGTACTTTATTATGCGTTTAGGATTTCGGTTAGCGTAGAAGAACCTGTGGTTGGCGTTAACGGTGCAACAGTAAACGGCAGTTCTACATATGTTGATTCTGTTTCGGGCGAGGCGGTTGAACTTGTTGCAATCGCAGGAAGAGGCTATAAATTTGCATATTGGAAGGTAAACGGAGTAATTGATTACACCTTGCCAGAAACTGCAACTGTTGTTGCAACGGGCGACACTCATTACACAGCAGTGTTTGCTTCTAAAACGGTTAATGTTGTTGTTGAACAAAATCCTAATGTAAAAATTAATGTAGAAAACACAACACTTGCAATAGGCGAAAAACTTATTGTAACGCTAAGCGATTTAACTCCGGGCTTCTTGATTGTTGCACTTATGCTAGATAACGCGCCAAACATGTTTACATTAAGCGACGATGGATTATATTATTACTACGAGGTAACCGTTGAAGATGTTGAGGCGGGAACAATAAATGTTGGGGCAGTGCTTGCAACTAAGTCGATTTATATCTCGTTTGTAACTTCACTTGAAGATGCGGGCACAATAACAGTTAACGAGCAAGATTTAACAAATGCTATGGGGGCTTATAACTTCTTTATGAACTTGCGAGTAAAACCAACAGCAAATGTTAGATATCAACTTGTTGGAGTAAAAGTTAATGGCACTTTGGTTAAAGACCAAACAAGTTATGACTTAGATAACTTTGTGTTAACAGTTTCAACAAATACATTCTTTATTGAAGACGGCGATAACACTGTTGAATTTATGTTCCAAAAAATTTATTGGTTTAATAGTCCAGCAGAGTTTGCCGGCGAGGGAACTGAAGAAAACCCATACTTAATTGAAAGTGCCGAGCATTTGGCATATATGGCTAACTTGGTTAATAATGGAATAATTAATCAATATGAGAGAAAAATCTATTATAAACTAATGAAAGACCTAGACCTTACCGAAAAATTCTGGATTCCAATAGGAACGCTAGAAAATCCATTTAATGGCGTGTTCATTTTAAATGACCACCAAATTAAGGGAGTAATGCTTGACCCAGATGTAACTTATGAAGTGCTTTCATGGCAAGAAAAACTCTTTGGAGTGTTTGGTTATGTAACTGCCGATGCTGAGTTAATTTTTAGCATTTCAAAACTTCCAATCATTCTTTTGATTGCTGGTAGCATAATATTCATAATTGCTGTGGGTGTGGTTATTTGGCTTGTTGTGTTTAAACGACAAAACAAAATTAAAAGGCTATCTAACAGAATTGCATTAAAAGAGGCGGTTAAAACCGACCCGGATGCATTGACAAACTTACCAGAAACACAAGTTCAAGATGAACAGTTGCCTTTTGATTCTGCAACAAATTTAAAAGAGCAGACTTTAAACGAACAGCCAAAGCAACAATCATCAACGCAATCAGACGAAAAAGCACAAGAAACATTAAAAGCAAAACCTGACGAGTTGACAAATGTTAAACCTTTAACAAAGCAAGAATTGTCGGAAGCAACAACTAATCAGGCAAACAACTCTGCGCTTGTGACGCCTGTGGAAAAGGCACCGCCTAAACCTAAAAAGCGTCAAACTGCAACAAAGGCAAAGCCAAAATCAGCAACCCCTAAAAACCCAGCAAAACAAACATTAAAACAAGAGGTTGAAGAAATTAAGCCTGCCCAAAAACCAAAACCTCAACCAAAGAAACAACCAAAGGTTGAAGTAAAACAAGCAGAACAAGCAGAGGTTAAACAACCAATTAAAAAACCAAAGGCAAAACCAGAGGCAGAAAAGAAACAAGCGCCAACGCAAACTGAGGCAAAAAAAGTTGCTCCAAAGCCAAAAGCGCAAAGTTCTGCAAAGCCATTGCCAAAGCCAAAAACAAAACCAGAGGCAAAAGTGGAACAACCACCAAAACCTCAAACTCCAAAACAAAAGCCAATAATAGAGGCGCCCTTAAGTGTGGAACAAAAACCAAAAGTGCCTAAAAAACCAAGCGGAAACTAGGCAGGCAAAGAGGGCATTGCTTTAAGGTTTGTTTACAACATGCGAAATTATTGGTTTATTAAAAAAGCACAAAAGGCAACTTATGTCTTTTGTGCTTTTTGCTTTTGCTTTAGGTGCTTTTAAGCATGTTTAACCTTTGATATGCTCAATTTGAGTTTGTGATAAATTGCAAAATTTGAAAAAATAAAAAATTTTAGTATAAATTGTATAATTTTGTTTGACCCATCCCCGATACGTTTGCTAAAATGTAGGAGAAGAAACATAAAAAAGGTGTTTCTTGGTTGGGGTTTCCTTTCCTTTGCTCTCTTGCCTTTTTGCGGGCCGTGGCATTTTGGCTTTGCGCTTGGCTTGGAAATTCTCT
>JAFUKB010000011.1 GCA_017467895.1 Clostridia bacterium | reverse complement strand
AGTTGTCAAACAATTTTTAACAATTACAAAAACTTTTTTTGCTTGACCACATTTTGGCTTCTTTTTTTGATGGGCATAATTAGTTTTTGTGCAAATTTTTATGTATAATTAAAATTTGCTTTTTGCTCGTGCAGGTTGTTCTTTGCCGTTGCTAGTTCATGCCCAAGCCTTGTGGGTTATGGTATACTTAAATTTATTGCATATACTCATTTTGAGTATATATTTTAATAATATTCATTTTATTAAACCGAGTCAAATAGTTTTTAAACTTTCATAAACATATTTCATTCCTTAATTTGCAATAAAAAAATCACCGCTAATACACAGTGATTTAAAAATTACATTTCAATAATTTTTATTTGGCTAGGCGCGACGATGTCTAAAATCGCGTGGCGTTATTACGAGGAGCGAAGAGACAAGCGCGAAGCATTTGGCTAGGCGCGACGATGCCTAAAATCGCCGTAAAATTGTTCGCAAGGCGAAATATACTTCAATCGCACGATTTTTGGTTCGGCGTTATTACAAGGAGCGAGAGAGAATGTTCAAACATGTTTGCAGACATTCGAAATCGCGACGATGTCTAAAATCGCGTGGCGTTATTACAAGGAGCGAAGAGACAAGCGCGAAGCATTTGGCTAGGCGCGACGAAGCCTAAAATCGCCGTAAAATTGTTCGCAAGGCGAACGCGTTGCTACAAAGCAACGCAAAATTTTTGTAAAACAAAAATTTAATTTTACGGAGTTATCCTTTCCGGCCCGCGGAAGATAAACATTGCCTCTTTAATTGATGGGAGTTCCAAAAGGTTCATGGTAATGCGATCCAAGCCAAGCCCAAAGCCACCATGAGGCATACAGCCATATTTGAAGAACTGCAAATAAAACTCAACATCTTTTGCAAGTCCCTTTTCTTCGGCTTGTGCTTTTAAAACATCATATCTATGTTCACGCTGAGCACCTGTTGTTATTTCTACGCCCTTCCAAATAAGGTCATAGCCTTGAGGCACGCCGTCTTTTCGCATGTGATAGAACGCGCGTTTTTCTGCACCATAGTCGGTTACAAACAAGAATTCGTGACCATAAGCCTCTTTTGCAAAGCGTGCGCAAAGGCGTTCGGCTTCGGTGCTTAAATCGCCCCTCTCGCCCTCGGCTGGTTTATAGCCATAACGAGTTTCAAGTTCAGCATAAAGGTCGGCAAGTTTAATTCTTGGAAATGGCAATTTTGGAACTATTACTTCTACACCAAACTGTTGTTTAATTTGCTCGCCATATTGCTCGCTTACCTTTTGCAAACCATAGGTTAGCATTTCTTCTTCCATAACCATAACATCTTCATAACTTTCAATGCCAGAAAACTCTAAATCAAAGCCAGTAAACTCGGTTGCATGTTTAACAGAGTGTGATTTTTCTGCTCTAAACACAGGCCCACATTCAAAAATTCTGCCCAAACCACTGCAAATTGCCATTTGTTTATAAAACTGTGGACTTTGAGCAAGGTATGCAAAGCCATCAAAATATTTGACCTGAAAAACCTCAGAACCACTTTCAGACGCCGTTGCAATAAGTTTTGGCGAATGAATTTCTATAAACTCTTTATTAACCAAAAATTCACGAAAAGCATTTGTTAAGCAAGTTTGCACTTTAAACATTAGTGTATTTTTTTCTTGGCGTAAGTCGAGCCAACGATAATCAATGCGTTGGTCAATTCCACTTTCTGGGCCAATAGGCGAAACTTCTGCCACGCTAGTGATTTCCGCCTTAGTAGCAAGAACTTCTTGACCACCCATTTTAACATATTCACTTTTAACAAGTTCACCTTCAACAACAACAGTTGCACCAGTCAAAAGATGAGCAAAAATCTCACCAACTTCTGGGTGAGCGGTTTTGTCAACAGTCACTTGAATTTTGCCAGAAAAGTCTTTTAAAACAACAAATTGCATGCTTTTTTTATCGCGCACTGTTTCAACAATTCCTGCAAACTTAACTTTTCCCTCTTCCAGTTTTGAAATTTGTTTATACATAATAATACTCCTTTACTTTTTTATTTAGGGGATTTTTTTAAACTAACCTACATGTTTATTTAAAGCATTTTAAATTAAATATTAATGTTGAATTATAATAACAATTAAATAATTGCAAAAAAAGAATAAAAAAATCCCAATGCGTAATGCATTAGGACGAACTTTTGTAGCCCGCGGTGCCACCTAAATTGCTTTTTAAAAAAAGCCACTCATATACTGTTTAATTTGTAAAACTCAAAAAGTGTCCTTCATTTTGTTTGGCTTGGCAATTTTCAACCTCGGCTTGCCTCTCTTATTAAGCCAACAACAAAACTACTCTCTTTTGTCATCGTTCCTAGTTATTTTATCTTTTTAAAAAAAATTTGTCAATCACTAAAAACAATTAGTTCTTATTTTTTAACCAGCATAACACTCAACAATATTTACACTTAGCACTTAAGGTTAATTAAATTATTTAAGCACTATCTCCAAACATCGCCATTAATGAATTTTGTTAAAGCCATTAAAACCGCCTGTTCGTTTAAATCTATTCTTGAAACTTTTCCTTGAGTTAAATTTTCAACAGCGCCACCATGAGTGCTTCGTTTTTCGTCTTTTCCAAAAAGTTTGTTCATTACATGGCTTAAACTGGTAGCCTTTATCTCTTCAACATATTTCTCTGGAACAGGAAACGCCGAACTTGCCCCACTGCTCTCATTCCCATTCTTGTCTTCAACAACTGCAACAGAAACAATCATATATTTGCCAAGAGCATTAGTGATTCCACTTTCAACCGCAACAAAGAAATCGGCTTGTTTACCTGTTCTTTTGGCGTAGGCTTTTAAGTTGTTTACCCTATTTTTTGCACCTTGAAGAATTTCCATGTCAACAGGCTGTTCGCTAACGCCCGACTCGGTTGCCTCTCCCCACATCTCAAAATTAGAAAAATAGTGTTGAAACGCGCGTCCCGCGCCCTCAATTTTACTCTTATTTGTTGTGGCTATTAAAATTTTCATACATAATTCCTTTTATCATTTTAATTTAGCAAAAAATTAGTCTTTAAAGTATTTTACATTCCAATTATTTAATATCTCTTTAGAAATATTCAAATTTCCACCACCAACACCCAACTTGCTTTGAGGTCGCAATGTGCCATGATAATCTGTCCCTCCACTAACAAGCAATTTGTTTTCTTTTGCATATTTCAGTAAAAAATTTGTTTGTTCTTGTGAAAAGGAATGATAATAACACTCTAAACCATCAAGATGTGTTGTTTTAAACATTTTGTTTAGAACTTTAGTTATATCCTCAAATTGATAAATGAAAGGGTGTGCCAAAATTGCAACTCCGCCCGCATCATGAATAATATCAACTATCTCATCAAATTTTAAATAGCATGTGGATTTATCAACATAAAAACTACTTTTAGGATTTGCATAGCCTTTTCTTATAAAATTCCCAAAACTGTCTAAAATGTTATCTTTAACTTTTAAATAATTTTCCTCATGTTTTGACAATTCGTTATAGTACGCCATGAAACTTTCAGAATTTTTCTTGTTATCAAAGTCAAAAATTAAATTGTGGGTTTTAATAAGCCCAGCCATTTCATTCATTAACTTATCATATTGTTTTTTTACAAATCTTGGAGTATAAAAATCTATTAATATTTTATTGATTTTTTTATAGTCACACCCATAACCCAAAATTTCAGTAGTATAACCATCAAATGTTGTTGTAAACTCAACGCCCGTAATAATTTTGCCAGAATATATTTTTGATATGTTTAACTTATCCAAATCAAAATATGCTTTAACGCTATCATGGTCAGTTATAGAAAGCACACCAATATTTAACCTTTGCGCCTGTTGCAATATATTTAATACCGAATCACTGCCATCAGAATAAAGCGTGTGAATGTGCAAATCTATCAAAACTGTCTCCCAAAATGCAAAATATTTATGTGTTACACTTTACTATTTGAATATTGTTTTGTCAAATATTTGTCAAATTTCAACAAACCACAAAATATTTTTGTTTTTTTATTGACAACTTTAAAACCATTGTGTATAATAGCCAAGTTTAATGCTGATGGATTGTAGCTCAGCTGGTTAGAGCACCACCCTGATAAGGTGGGGGTCGGTGGTTCGAGTCCACTCAATCCAACCAAAAAATTGCACTCATCTAGAGTGCTTTTTTGTTGGATAGTGGCTCAAAACCACCGGCCCCCACCTTTGCACCACTAATGTGGTGCGTTTTGTTTACAAAACAAAACATCAGGGTGTCCCTGTTAGAAAGACGAGTCCGCGTCTTTCGCATCAATTCGTTAGAATTGATTTAAGTGGGGTCGGCGTCCGCCTCCAGCGACTCCGCACTTCAGACTTCGCTGGTGCTTCGCGAGTCCACTCAATCCAACCAAAAAATTGCACTCATCTAGAGTGCTTTTTTGTTGGATAGTGGCTCAAAACCATCGGTCCCCACCTTTGCACCACTAATGTGGTGCGCGAGGTGGTTTTTTTATTTGCCCCAACACAAAACTATATTTTGCAATTGGCTTGTTCAAATTAATGCTTTGCTCCCTACTTATTATCAACATTCAATTCTTTAAATAGTTTTGCATTTAATGTAAAGCATATGCCACTAACGCTTGCCTTGGTGGAGATATGTTCCTCAATTTTTTCCTCTAATAGTTTTGCCGTTTGTTCGTTACAAAAAATAAGGACAACCTCTTTGGCAGAATCAACCGTACTGCCCATTAGCATATCAGAAACCCTTCCTGTCCCCCTACCATCTAAAATGGTTCCGCCAGTGGCACCATTGTTTCTTGCAATATCCATAACCTCATCAGCAAACCCTGAGTTAATTATGCAAACAAATAACTTTTCTTTAGACATATTACCTCCCACTTTTGAAATAAACAAATCTTTGCATTTACTATCCAATTGGTTTAAATTTGATTCTTGAACATTCCCTCTAAACGCATAAAGGATTTTTGAATTATCTCTAAGCCCTAAAAAATCCCAAAAACTTTTTGATAATGACCCTCTTCCATAAAACAAAACGCCATTTAATTTATTATCATTGTTAAACTCATCTATATGTTTTTGATTTGTAGCCTTTGTGATAACAACATAAAATTCATTAGTCATTTTTCATTCTCCTTTGCTTAATTTTTGAAACAAGCCCCAAAGCCTGTATGCACAAAACAGGAAGCAACGCAATTAAAGCGATTGTTCCAAACGCATATGACAACACCGACACTCCAACTGAATTTGCAATACCTACAAAAATAGGGAATACAAATGCAACAGCCATACTCCCTGACGCCACCCCGCCAGAATCAAAAGCAATGCCAACAAAAATTTCTGGCACAACGAACGAAAGAACAATAATTGCTAGCAATATTGGAATAATAAACCAGTAAGCAGGAATTGCAAAAACCACCCTAATGGTTGACAAAATTAATGCAAGACTTATTGCTATTATCAGTGCACAATAAACTCCAGACTTTTTTATCTTGCCCACACTGGCAACCGTTATTTGGCTTGCCAAAATATTAATTGCCGGTTCGGTAAACACAAGAACAAAACCCATAACTGCCATAATAATCAGCAAAATGACCATGCCACTACTACTGCCAGCCATTTCTCCAAAACACTGACCTAAAAAGTTGCCCATTGGCGCAAAACCATAATTTATTGCAGTTAAAAACACCACCAAACCAACATAGCAAACAATTAAAGAAACAAACATTTTTATCAGAGTTTTAAACGATAATTTTAAAACTGATAAATTTAAAATTAAAAATATAATTACTATTGGGACAAGTGCGATTGCCGATTTTTGAGCAGAGTGTAACAGTATATCAAAAAAGCCGACATTAGTTACGCCTGTCACATAGTTTTCAGCAGTTACTCCAAACAAACCAAAAAATGACATAAGCAAAATTGGTCCAACTGACGCCATGCCAACCATGCCAAATCCACCGCTGTTGTTTTCAGTTCTTGCGGTAATTGCTGAAAAGCCCGAGCCAAAAGCAATTAGCAAAGGAACCGTAATTGGTCCTGTTGTAACACCACTCGCATCAAAGGCGATACCAAAATAGTTATTTGAAAAAATTAAACATAAAATTATTGATAATGCGTATAACACCAAAAAGATATATTTTAAAGGTATGCGTTTTAATGTTTGAATTAACGATACCACAACAAACAAGCCAATGCTTCCTGCAAGACCCAACATTATTACTGTTTGCCCCAAATTTGGACAAAACCCAACAAGTTGTTCAACAAAAAACATAATGTCAGGTTCTGCCATAGTTGCGCCAGCGCCCATAGCAAAACCTATTAAAAAGATAAGAATAATCCCTTTAACTTTACCCAAGTTTTTGCCTATTTTTTGTCCCATTTGCATTATGGAATCTTCGGCGCCCACAATAAATACTGCCTGTCCCAAAACAAGCAACAAAGACGCCAAACCAAATGCCAGCATTAAACTAGAGTTAAATGGAACAATTTTAACCGCAACCAAAAGCCAAATTAATACATTTATGGCAAGCGTGGCAATTCCAACCTCTTTAATTTTGCCAACAAATCGCATACTTTGCCCAACCTTTAAATAAATGTTTTAATAATTTACCTTACATATGCAACAAAGGCAATTACGCCGTCTTTTTCGCCCTTAATATATTCGCCGTCATCATGTTGCAAGTGCAATACACTAATTTTGTCATCAAGCACACACTCATTATTAAAATTAATTTCAAAATGTGTATATTTTTTGTTATTAACGGCGTTTAACACTAAATTTGCATAATTGGTATTGTTCATATGCCTGTTGTGGTCAAGATCACAAAACATTACCTGATGAACAAACTTTAAAGTTGCTTTTGTTTCGGGCAAAATGATTTTGCCAAAGCGCCCATCATAATTAACATCAGCGCAACACTCGCCATTATAATTAACATTATCAGAACGCTGAAGTGCTCTTGTTTTTGTGTCTATTACACACCATTTAGATGTGGCAATAATCAAAACCTCGCCGTTTTGGTCTGTAATTTTTAAATCCCTATCAAAATCAATCCTAGCCTTAACATGTGGCCATGTTTCCACAATAACCGTTTGATTAACTGTTGGCATTTTTAATATGTCGATTTTTACTCGACTAAGTACCCAGTATAAATTTTTTTGTAACATAGCCTCATAGCCGACGCCAAGTTCTTCGGCATGAAAACTTGCAACATCTTGAAAAATATTTAATATTGATTTTGTTGTAAGCCTATCATAATAGTCAAAGTAACTGTTAAACAAGGTAATTTGCGTTTTATATTTCATAGTTCAAACCAGTCTCCCCATTTATTTGCATTATAGCATGTTTTTTTAAAAAAGCATTCTATTTTACTTTTTTGTTTTGCTTTTTTATTTAACACTTTCAATTTTAAAAAATTGTGATATACTAAAAAAACTTGGAGGCACGCATGGAACCAATTATTCAACCATCAAACAAACAAGAATTTTTAAACAACCTATTAACTAAGGAAAATGTTGTAAAAGAAGTTAAAAATAATACCAATCAACTTTTGCAAGTAATTCCCGAAATAAAACCAATGATTGGTTTTGAGCACAAACACCCACATCATCACTTAGATGTTTGGGAACACACTCTGCTTGCTTTAAGCCTTGCCCCAAACAACCTTAACACTAGGCTTGCATTATTATTGCATGATATTGGCAAACCTCAGTCTTATCAAGATGACCAAGATATTAGGCATTTCTATGGGCACGCCGAAGAGTCGGCAAAGATTAGCCGAGAGATTTTAACCCGCCTTAAATATGATGAAAATCAAATCAACTCTATATGCAAAATAATATTAATGCACGACACGCCAATAACCGATGAAGACATTTCTGCCAATAAATCTTTTGCCCAGCAATTATTCGAGGTTCAGCGTTGTGATGCCCTTGCACACAACCCCGAGAAGAATGCAAAAAGGCTAGAATATGTTGCTCGCATGCAAGCCATCTTTAATGAAAACAAATACGGTTGTCACAAATAATGAAATAAATTAAAAAAGGACAAAATCTTGTCCTTTTTTAATGCAACAACACAAGCAAAAGACTGCTTTAACTTTTATTGCTTTAATTTTTTTAAAGTTATTTGACCTTTTACAATCATATAAATTCCTATGGCAATAATAGCAATAGAAACAACTCCTCCTGTAAGTGCGTTAAAAATTGCCACATTTTCCCCGTTCGCAAAAACAGCAAACATTGCAGTTTGAAGAGCAAGAATCGAAACAAGCGAATCTGCAAAACTTAAATTTTTTATTGCCTGAATTGAGTAGTCTTTGTGTTTTTTTGCCTTAATTAAATTAAGAATTGATAAAGTCAATTTATAAAAAGCATATGTTGCCATAACATAAATCATTAAACCGGCATAATCAAAGACATGATTACTTTGAACAATCAAAATAATTGCAGGAATAAGTGCAACATTTAATATCAACAGCAAAATACCACAGTTTCTATAAGCCAAAACCTTGCGATAATGCTCGTTTAAGTTTTTATGTGCACTTGCCACAAGCCACCCACGAATTCCACTAATAACAATATAATAAATTGCCAACGCGCCCAACCAAACCGATTTTGCCATAATTGCAATTACTGCCTGAAATATTGCATAAGCAACATTAACAAAAAACGACATGCAAGCAAAAATAAATGTCCTATAACCAAAATCTTCTAATAAATTATTTAAAAATTTAACTTTTTTTATTGAATTTATAATTTTTTCTTTTATTTTTTTATAATAGATTATAAAAATATAAATCATGTATGTTAAACAAAGTGCCGAAAGAAAATATAAAACATAAGCAAGAATATTTGTTGTATTGCCCATTATTACCGCTGTTAAGGTCAATGCAATAATGGCAATAGAAAGCGCCACTGTTAAAACAACAAACCATTTTTTTACAAGTAAAAAATCATCTAATTTTTGTTTAAACCTCATAAAAACCCTTTAAATCTTAAATTTGGTTATATTCATTAATCAAAGTATTATAACACACCTTTTTAATTTTGTAACACATAATTTATTAAATATCATTCAATAACATAAAAAGACAGTAATAAAAAAATGCTCTAATTAAAAAGCATTTTTTTCATTCATTTTTTTATAAATTTAAACTAATTTAACTTGTTTTAATTTTCCAAACTCACCAAGTAGTTTTTTTAATTTTTCTGGCAAAAGTTGCTTGCAATTATTAAAACAAGCAAACGGCAAGTTTTTGTAATATACTTCTGCCAATGCTGATACAATGCTTGCCAAAGCCTCGCTTTCGATGTTATATTCCAGCACTTTTTTAAGCGCCTCTTCATACGATTTTGTTTCAACAAAAGTCATAATTGCCAAAATTGCCGTATTTGTTGCATTTTGTTCATACTGTAAATTTTTTAAACTTTTTTCTATTCCAACAAAAATATTTTCGTCAAAGTGCCTCTTAAGGAATTTTATTAATTCATTTTTCGCAACCCCTTTGCGCATATACCAAATAATATAGCAAATTAATCTTGCACCCATTTGAGCATCTTGGCTATTATTAACAGGAACAATTCCCTGCACTATTAATTCATCAATTTGTTGAAGCGTTGAGGCAAACCAGCCTATTGGGCTACACATTCTTACCGCAACATTATCATTACAGATTCTATAACTTCTGCAACCGTTTTGTGCCCACAAGGCATAGTTTTTGTTATACACCGCATCATTTTTATTTGGATAAAATTTATAATAATAACTTAAAATTTTCAGCATTTCTCTTGGTTCATATTTTGCCCCCAACAACCACTCTATTACAGCCATTGAAAGCACCGTACAATCTGAAAACTCGGTTTTATTATTTACATATGGAAATTCATCATTACCCATCTTTGCCTTATAAGCACCGCCTATCATATCTCCAACATAAAAGCCATTTGCTGTTTTTATTAGGTTAGTAATATAATCCACCTTGTCGCGTTTGCCACTCAAACTACTTTTGCAAACCAACGATGTTAAAAGATTTACATTAACACCTAGATTTTTTAGCGTTAAACAAATCAAATTAATTGCACCGTCATTATCTACACCGCAAATTTCTATATCTTTAATATTATTTTCTTTTATATATTTTAAAACCGTATTGGGCAAGCCATGACTTTTCTTTTTAAACACCTTAGAGTTTGTAAGTTTTTTTACAGCAATTTTTTGTTCGTCTTTTTCATAAAGTCCATCCCAAAAGATGTTTTTATATGTATTATCTTTATGATGTGTAACAAACTTTGTATATATTACATGGTTAAATTCATTGCTTTTAAGATATTCATTTATCTTTAAAACAATGCTTTTGTTACTATCATTAATAAACCCTTTTTGTGTGTCAACAACCAAAATATTTGACATGATTTGTATTTTATCACATTTTTGTAAAAAATGCAACACTTTTTTACAAAACTCGACCCAATTTTACAAAATAAGAAAACACTCATTTCATTTGTGTTATTCTTGCATTCTTAAACAAAAAAACGGCAAAAATAGACAACATTTTCAACCGTTTATAAAAAATTATTTAAAATCATAATCAAAACGCCAAAATTTAATGGACACAAGGGCATTCGCCACTTTTAAGGCATTCTTCATTATAAGAAATGCCGTTTTTATCATAAAAATCTTTAACTGCCGCCTTAACCGCCTCTTCTGCCAAAACCGAGCAATGCACTTTGTGTGCAGGCAATCCGTCCAGCGCCTCAACCACAGCCTTATTAGAGAGTTGTAGCGCCTCACTTATTGGTTTGTTTATAATCATTTCGGTTGCAATCGATGATGTTGCAATGGCACTACCACATCCAAAAGTCATAAATTTTGCATCAGTGATAACCATAGTTTTTTTGTCTACCTTAATATACATGCGCATAATATCGCCACATTTTGCGTTTCCCACCTCACCTACGCCATCTGCATCAGCAATTTCGCCAACATTGCGAGGATTTCTAAAGTGGTCCATAACCTTTTCGCTATATAACATGCTTTCCTCCTTTTTGCAAACTGTCCCACACTGGGCTCATTTTTCTTAATAACTCAACAACACGCTTAACCTCTTTGATTGTTGTAAGTATTTCTTCTTTTGTTGTATATCTTGAGAGAGTAAGACGCAAACTTCCATGTGCAACCTCATGAGGCAAGCCCAAAGCAAGCAACACATGGCTTGGATCAAGTGAACCACTTGTGCATGCCGAACCGCTTGAAGCACAAACGCCAGCATCACTTAGCAAAAGTAACAAACTTTCACCCTCAATACCCTCAAAACACATATTAAAATTGTTTGGAAGTCTTTTTACTTTGTCACCATTTATTTTGCTATGTTCAATTTTGCTTAGTTCAGTTAACAACAAATCTCTTAATTCAGTTAATTTTTTTGAGGTTGATTCGATTTCTTCAACTGCCTCTTCAAGAGCAACAGACATGCCAACAATACCCGCCAAATTTTCAGTGCCCGCACGCCTGTTTTGTTCTTGCGCACCCCCATGAATAAAGTTAAATAGAGGTGTTCCCTTTTTTACATACAACGCCCCAACGCCTTTAGGACCATGAAATTTGTGCCCAGACATTGAAAGCATGTTAACTTTCAATGTTTTTACATCGACTTTTACATGCCCAACCGCCTGCACTGCATCGCTGTGAAAAATAACGCCACTTTCTGCACAAATTTTGCCAATTTCTTCTATTGGTTGAATCGTGCCGATTTCATTGTTTGCAAACATAATTGTAACCAAACATGTCTCTGGTGTTATTGCTTTTTTAACATCTTCAACTCTAACAATGCCATTCTCATAAACAGGCAAATATGTCACCTTAAACCCTTGTTTTTTCATTTCATCTAAAACATGCAAAACTGCATGGTGCTCAATGGCACTTGTTACAATGTGTTTTTTGCCCTTTAGTGCGCCAAACTTGCAAGCAGTGCTTATTGCCCAGTTGTCACTTTCGGTTCCGCCTGAAGTAAAATAGACCTCGCTTGGCTCGGCGTTTATTGCTTTTGCAATCTTTGTTCTAGCACTTTCTAAATGTTCTTTTGCAATTTGCCCAGCCATATGCAAACTGCTTGCATTGCCATATATCTCATCAAAAAACGGCATCATTGCCTCTTTTGCTTTAGCACTAATTTTTGTTGTTCCCGCATTGTCTAAATATATCATTTCAAATCCCTTATTTTCTTAATAAAACTACTATTATTAATTCCTACCAATTTAGTATGATTTAATTATAGCCATCATATTCATGGCTGTCAACCGTTATTTTTTAAAGCAAAACCGCATGGATAAAATATGAGACGAAAAACAAGAGGTTCAGTTCGCGCGCAAAAGTCCAATATTCTATCCAATAATTAGCCATAGTTCAAGCATAAACATTACTTTATTAAATCGCTCAAAGTTATTTTTGCTAAATAGTCATCTATTAATTTGCCTAAATTCCCCCAAACCTTGCTGGCATGGCAAGAACCCTTTCTTGCACACACACCATTTACGCAAGGAGCAATTTGACATGTGTCTCCAGTAGTTTCCAAAATGTCTTTAATAGAAATTTGATTGGCACTTTTGCAAAGAGAATAACCGCCAAGCGCCCCGCGAGTTGCTTCAATCAAACCACTTTTAACCAACTTTGAAGCAATTTGCTCCAAATATTTTGTTGAAATTTCTTGATTTTTTGCAATGCTTAAAAGCGAAACGCTTTGCTTTGCCTTTGCCAAATCAACCATTAATCTAACAGCATATTGCCCTTTTGCTGAAATTTTCATTTTCACCTCGTAATCATTTTTTTAATACTGCCATGTGGAGAGCCGCATGCCCTCGACGCATATAAACCTCTCTGCCCATCAATAGCCAGCGCTTATCTGTTTGAATAACCATCAGTTTTGCTGGCAAATGTGGCTTCACTACACTTGCCTTGCTCGTGCCTCCTTGTGTTTTTAGGTGGCGTCGCGGCATCTAACTGCCACTAAAAAGTTACTTGTATCTACATTTCTTACTATTATCGTCAGTTGTCTAATGCTTAAGATAGTTTATTACGAGGAGCGAGAGAGCAAGCACCTTTAGGTATTTGCTAAATCGCGACGAAGTAACAAACTAGCGGAAATGCGAGTGATAACGAGCAAGTTGCGACAGCAACTCAAAAATTTTGAGTAAACAAAATTTTACTTCCGATAGTTTATAATATCATAGTAAAGATTTTTAAGCAATCCTAATAAATTTTCTCATTCATTATTAAAAAAAAGTTTAACAAGCGAGGTGCATGCACATATACGCAAAAACAAAGAATGCTAATTTATGGAACAATACACACAGTGCTAAAAATTAATTTATTATGATAAAAAAATTTAGCACTTTTGCTGCCTGACCTTAAATTTGTCTAATGTGCATAAACATATTAAAAAACGCCCCCTACCAAAGTGTGCGACAACATTCTCAAATTCAAAACAAAAAAGTAATTGACTAAATTATCTTAATGTGTTAAATTATTTAACATGTTGATGACAATTTTGCCCTCAACTATAGTAAAATATGGAGAAATACCCAAGAGGTCGAAGGGGCTCCCCTGCTAAGGGAGTAGGCCTGTAACAGGGCGCGAGGGTTCAAATCCCTCTTTCTCCGCCACAATCTTGTCCATCCGTACTAATTATGGTTCGGGTGGATTTTTTATTATAATTTTCAAATAAAATATGGTATAATGGAAAAGGAAGAAGATATTGATATAAAAATAAGGTCGGTTTCAAAGTAAAAAATTCGGTTTCAACTTGGAAATTTTGGTTTCAAACTCAATTTTGGGGTTTCAAAGCGCTTTTTTAAGGTTAAAATCAGCGAAAATAACCGGTTTTGTCACTCCACGGGGAGCGATGACAAGTGCCGCTTACATCGAAAATGGTGTAGGCGGCATTTCTGTTTTTTTGTTTGCTTCGATAATCGGCGGAGAGAATATCTATCGCAATGTTCGCTCTAAGCCGGAACGCATACACGAAGATTGACTTTTCAGCAAGACTCGCATATTCGCTCCAACAATCGTCGAACCGCTCAAAAATATCCTTTTGCTCGTTCATCATTGTCGTTATAAGAGTGTCGTGGTGCCGGGCCATGTATTCTAGACGCTCGTTGGCTCGCTATTCCGTCGCAGGCTCCTTACAGTCTCCGGAGAAATATTTCCGTGCCACAATTCCTCAAGCGTGCTTCTCATAAGCCCGCCTCCTTGTAGCATCATACATTACCATAAGGCGGGAGATATATCAAAATAACTTTTTGTGAACGAAAATGTTATATAACAAGGCTTGTAGTCACAAATGTATTAGTGACAAAATAATTATAAAAGTAATTACTTTTATTTTTATAAAAACATTGACATTAGTAATTACTTATGATATAATAATATACGAGAAAATATGTTTAGGAGGTAGTTGATTAGTGGCAAAGCCTAAAAAAAATGCTGTGCCAGAGAATTGCACAGCTACTCAGTTTTTGCGTGGGCAAGCATCAAAGATCTTTGACAACGTTGTAAAGGAAGATACCGTTGTTATTGTGAATAAAAACAGCAAGCCGCAAAATGTAATAATCTCATATGAGAGATATAGAAGATTGAAAGAGAATGGAGCAGATATATGAAGAAAAATAATATGTATTTAACTGAAGCAGACGTGGAAACAAAATTTATTTATGCATATTTGCTTGAAAAAGTTTTAGAGGTTAGCGGCGAAAACGTTAGTTTTCATGTTCCTGTTAAGATTACACAAGGCAGAAAAACCTTAAATAAGGAGGCCGATGTTTTAATTAGCAATGATAAAGGGGAGAATGTTGTAGTTATCGACTCCAAGGCTCCAGATGAAAAACTTGACACATATTTTGATCAAATAGATTCTTATGCGTTTAGGCTGGAAACCCCTATTTCGATTCTTTCAAATTACTACAGAACAGTTGTTAGAGTATATTTGTCTGGAAACAAAAAAGAAATTATTTTTGACCAAACGATAGAGGAAATGGAAGCGGATAGTTTCAAGGAACTGAAAGAAATTGTAAGTAAATATATGGAAACACCTACGGCAACTTTTGATAGTAAAAAAGTGGATGCGGAAAAGAGCAAAATTGTTGATTTTAGACGCTTGTTTAGACAAATACATACCAAAATCAGGTCGATTGATAAATTAGATCCGTCTGCATCGTTTGATGAATTCTCCAAAATACTGTTTATTAAAATAATTAATGATAAAATTCCTGCCGAAGAACGCTTAACCCCCGAACGTATTAACGTGTTTGGCACAACCAAAGAGCAATCCAATTATGTTGATACTTGGTTTCAAAAGAAAGTTAAGGAGCATTACCCCGGTATTTTTGCAAACAATGTCAAAATATCTGCATCGTCAAACGCCTTGATTGCTATATTGGAAACATTGGATGGACGGTTTGATTTAAAAGATTCATTAAACGATATTAAAGGAAGAGCTTTTGAAGAATTCCTTCCCAGCCAGTTAAGAGGAAAGGGGCTTGGGCAGTTCTTCACGCCAAGATCTGTCGTTGAATTTATGATAGAGTTAGCTGATATATCTATAACTGATAAGGTTTTGGATTTCGCATCTGGCTCGGGTGGCTTCCTTATTAAAGCTTTTGACAGAAAAAGAAAATTAATAGAAGAAACGCAACAACAATACCTTGACTTAATAGGCAAAACTAGGGAGCAGCTATTGGAAGATACTAAGACTCAAATTTTTGGTATCGATGCTGAACCTAGAGCCGTAAGAACGGCAAAGATGAACATGTTGTTATGGGGTGACGGAAAGCAGATCCAACACGGAAATGGATTGGATACCAAAGACTACACTGGAACTCCATATTTTGCAAAGGAATACAATGAATCCGATCCTTCTACCGGAGTAGATATCATACTCGCCAACCCACCATTTGGTTCTACAGAAGAAGATCAGAATATTTTGGCAAAGTACACACTTTCCAAAAAACTCAAAAAGAAAGATGAGAGTGAAAAAGAGTATATTGTTAATCAAAAGGAAAAGACGGAACATCTATTTATCGAGAAAGCATTCAAAATGTTAAGACCTAATGGCAGACTCTTAATTGTTTTACCGGAAGGAATATTTAGTAATAATGATTCTAAAGTTAGGGACTACATTTTGAGTCATTTTGTTATTGATACTATTGTGAAATTACCCAAGCATACGTTTGTTATGTCTGGTGTAGACACAATAAATACCGTAATTTTGATTGCTAGAAAGAACTCTACTGAGCGAATGAAGAAAATCAAACTCTCGGATAAAAAAACTTGGATTAATTCAGATGAGATTATGACAATTAATTTTGCTTCTGTCAACCAAACGGGATTTGAACCTTCTGGCAAGGCTATAAACGGAGGATATGCAAATAGTGATCTAAAAATATTAGCAAATAAAATCACAAATAGAGACTTTAGCGAAATTTTGGCAGATCCTATCGAATATGCTTCTTTGGCTTTTAGTGATGACAACAAGAACGAAGTTTGGAAAGAATCCATGGTAAAGTTTTTAACCATAGATTTTACAAGTGTTCCTAAAAGGTTGGATCCGACATATTATTTCTTTAGCGAAGAAACAAAAGATATTATGAAATCTTTTGTTGGACTGGACATTACAGAAGATAATTTAGGCAGAAACCGCCTGACCGAGCAAGAGCTTGTTGAAGACGTTGAAAAGACATTCACGTACATTTCGGTTGTAAAGACCATTGACGGCTCAATTACGGCAACAGAAGAAAAAACAGTTGACGAATTACTTGCAAGCGATTTGCCACAAAAGCTTCAATATGGGGACATTGTATTTAATCCGTACAGAATAAATACAGGATCAATAATCTTAATTGATTCGCACGAGAAAAACTTAGTAACAAGTCCAGCATATGTTGTAGTTAGAGATCTAAAAATTGATTCTAAATACTTCGTTCAATTGTTGAAAACTCCGTTTATGAAATATCAAATACAGGTACTTGCATCAGGCTCTGTAAGAGATAATTTCTCGGGCTCCAATTTATATGAATTGAAAATCCCCAATATTGATTCACAAGCACAAAAAGATCTCGTGTCAAGTGTTAATAAAATACTTAAGAAAATCAAAAAACATTCGCTTGCAATAGATGAAGATATAAGTTCTATTAATTCATTGTTAAGCAGTTTCTGATGTGTTAAGCGTTTCTGCATTTGACGCAAATGTGATAAGATCTATCCACTTGTGGGAGAGGTTCAAATGTAAATAATCAAACACCTCGAGAGATAGGTAATAAAATTATACCACAAATAACCCCGCATTTCAATGAGCTCACTCTTATGATTTGCGAGGTTTTCTATTATGATTTTGGATTATTTAGAGCAACTTCAAGAAAACGCGAGAGGGAATCACTCCCAGGGAGCTAAAAATCAATAAGAAAACGGAATGGTTAATAAAAAAATGCAATGCCTAACAAAAAACGGAATGAAGCACAAAAATGAAAGAACTGCCCGGGAACATACGCTCGGACGGCTCTTTTATTGTTTATGAGATGGAAAAGGGTCAAAAATGGGCAAAAACGCGCGAAAATGCCCGAAAACCCTCAAAAATGCAAAAAAATCAGCACGACAATTCTACCAAAATCATCGTGCTGATTTGAATATGCAACAAAGGAGAAGGTTGATGAAATCTTGGAAATATAAATTTTTAGAAAAGTCCATTCTAGGACAAGATATTGATACAAATGATGTTGATATGGTTATTTCAAAATGTATCAATAGAGCTTACCGTGATATGCTTACTGCTGGTAGATTTTATATAAAATCAAATAATGATATTTGTATACATTTTAAAAATCTTCTTGAAAAACATAACTATCAATTTTCACACAGTCTAATTTTAGAAAGTACTGAATTGTTCGGAGATAATGAAATTATAATAAATGGAAATAGATATGTTACAAGATTTGGTCTTGCCCAAAAAATTGTAAATATGGCATTCAAATATTTTTATATTTTTGATGACAATATTAACAAATCAATAAATTATACTATTTGTGATTGCCCATTAGATAGCATTATATTAAATAAGATTAATTCAAATATTATATGGAGTAAGTGCACTGAGACTCAATATGTAGATTGTCAAAAAATGATAAAAGATAAACTTAATCAAATCACTTTAGATGATGAATTATTACATATTGGCAATTTGGCTTTTGATTTTTTAAATTGGTAAAAGTGCGGTTCGGTTCGAGTCCCT
>JAFUKB010000010.1 GCA_017467895.1 Clostridia bacterium | reverse complement strand
ATGAAACATCGGCTGATATCATAAGTGTTGTAATATTTGCTATTGTAAGTTCGCCTTTAATGTTAAATGTCCCACAGTTATAGCCAAGAACTCCACCAACGCTAGTGTTTGCTTTTGCAACTGCTTTTACTGTCATGTTGGTAACATTCCCACCAGCATTTCCAAGAGATACTAATGCATTTTTACCTACATAACCCACAAAGCCACCAACACGGTTAAAGTTAGAGCCAAGTTCAATGTTTCCTTTTAACTCAACATTATCAATAATCGTTTCTCCATGAGTGTCTTCGTCTAGTTTTGTAACAGCGCCAATCACAGCACCAAATGCTTTGTTAGTTGAATCAGTGTCTGCTGTGTCACCGGCAATCATTGCCGATGTTGCACCTTTAAATTGAGTGTTAATTGTTATATTTTGAACAAGCACTTCATGAGCACTAGTATTTGATTCAACATGACCTATAATTGCACCAAAGTGAGAGATATTAGACAATGCTGTTGAGTCAAATTCAAATGTTCCTATTGAAATATTAGATTGAGTTACTTCAACCTTTTCCGCATCGGCATTTACTTTACCAATCAAAATACCACCACTTATTGGAGTATCTGGGGCATCTGCTATTGGCATAACACTTGAAACAGTAACCATACCTTTAACATAAATATTTGTTAAAGTTGCACCCGATGTTGATTTAATTAAGCCGAAACTATCATAACCTTTATTTTTTAACACTAAATTGTTAAATTCATAAGCAGTTTTTGATGTTATTTTTCCATCAAATTTATTTAATGAGTTATCGCTAACATCTAAATATTTGTAACCACCAACAAAGTTAATTTGAATTTGTGCTTTTAAATAATAAGATTTATAGTTAGGGTCGCTATTGGTTTCATCTATTGAGCGCTTGTTTATTGTGTAAACAACATCTTCCCACTCAGATGGGTTTTTAATGATATACATTGCGTAGCCATCTTCAGCAATAGATGAAATATTGTCTGGGTCAATTTCAGATTTTAAACCAACACTAGGAACAAAATAGCCATCTTCATCAACATCAAACTGATTGCCCCATGCGTCTTGAGTTGGTACAGCTGACAAACCTTTATATTTGTCTGCAACATTAACATATGCAAGTTTTGAGTTCTCTATATTACCTGCGTGCATTGTTTTATCTGCGTCAAAATTGTCAACTGCAGAATAAACTTGATATACACCTTCTCCGCTTTCTGAAACCAATGTTGGGCAAATTCCATCATAAGAATAATTTTTTAACGGTTTTTCTACTTCTAATAATGTTTCAAGTGCCAGATAAGTGTGTGCATTTTCGCCAAGTTGTTTATTAACAACTTCGGTGTAACTATCAACCTCGCCTATTTTTGCATTATAGGTAATTTTGTTTTCTCTAAAGCCACCTTCAACTGTTGCTGCCATCCAGAACATTGAATATGCGCCCGCTGCATTTGAGCCAACCAAATCGTAGTAATCTGCAGGGAAATTGCTGTCATCTGGGTTAAGTGCTTTAATAATCATGTCTTTTACAGTTGCATCATTATATCCATCTGTTGCGTTTACCATTAACTGTACAAAATTGACATCTTTATAATAATTTAAACTGTTACCAATAATTCCCCTTGTTGTAAATGTAGGTGTAGTTACCATGTTTGCTGCAAGTTGATACATTGTCACCATTAAGGTTGCTGACAATCCAAATGCCGCAATGCCAACCCATTTCAAAATTGTTTGTGTATGAATTGCGGCTTTTAACATTTCGGTTGCAATTTGTGCTGCAAAATATCCAACTGCACTAGCAATTCCGCCAAGCGTTGCTGTGTTTTTAATAACATTTGCGATGTTTACACCACCAACGATTGCGCCTGCAACAGCACCAGCGAATGCACCCCAGAATGTCACACCAAATCCAGTAGTGTCGCCTATTGTTGCAGTAATTGTTGCTACAGGCTTTATTGCCCTATAACCGCCCATTATTTCGCCATAGTTGATTAATCTTACGTTTGACACTTCGTCATCAGGGTCAACCGAGGTAGTTGTTAAACCATAACCAACAATGCCACCAGCATACGCAAGTGAAGTCATTTCGCGATAAACATAAATCATGCCCTTATTATCAAACTTCATAATTGGAGTAGGGTCTGCATCTTCATAGTAAACAGCAAGGTTCTTGTCGTTTATATCGCCAATGCCAAGTTCAATTCCGTCTGCGCTTACCTTGTATTTATATTGAGCCGCGTCAGGATTGCTTGTTGTTAATTGCCATACAGCCAAAGCAGAAATGTTCATTCGGTTTGCAGAGTCATGAATTAAACCATTTTTAACTTCACCCACAATTCCGCCAACAAAGGCTTTCATTTGATATTCTTCATCGCCAACCAAAATGCCTAAATTTTGTTGAACATCTGTGTTTTCGCCACTTGCAAAGGTAACACATTGATTAATTGTTCCTTTTGTGTGTTTTCCGGCAATGCCACCAACAACCGCTTCGCCCTTTGTTGCAACATAAATTTGTGCTTTCATTTCAATTGGTTGTTCGTTGCCATTTGTGTCAAGCGCCGTTAAAATTGGGTCGTCTTCTACTCTTTCATCTTCATTGCTTAAATAAATTGAGCCACCTTCTGAAAGATAGTAAATATTTGAACTACCTTCTTTTAACAAACACAATGAAATGGTTCCAGATTTATCTGCGCTTCCGTTTTCGCCCACAAACGCACCAAAGATAACATTGAGTTTTTCAGTTGATTCTTTAATTATAACTTTTCCGCTAAATTCACAGTTTATAACTGTTCCCATGTTTTGACCAACCAAACCGCCAATTATATAATCTTTGGTTTCTGTGGTACCTTCTGTTCTAATAATTGTGCTTAGTTTACAGTCGGAAATTGTTCCACCATTATTTTTTGAAACAAGAATACCAACAACATTATCGTTTTGTGCTCCTGTGTTTGGAGGAGAAATTAAGATCTCTTCTTGTTCATTTAAAGCGTTTGTGCTTTGCCCAAATTCAACAATTTTAATTGTAACATTGTTTGATATTGAGCCAATCAAACCATTAGATTTTTGCAAGTTAATGTTTTGGAATACAAATTTTCTTAATTCAATTTGTTGCCCATTAGACGCAATGTCTTGAATCAAATTACAATTCTTTAATGTAATATTTCTAAACGCATTATTATATGCATCGATTTCAATTTTAACTGGATTAGAACTATTATCGCTAAGATGATTAATAAAGTGTGATGTTCCAAGTGTGCTACCTTCATAGCCAAAATTTAAATCTGATATAACAACAAATTTACTATATTGATATGTATATACGCCGTCGCCTACCATATCTAAGCCATCAATAAATCCTTGAAGATTTCTTAAAACCTTTAGGTTTGGTATTTGAACATAGAATACTTGTTTAAAGTAATCGTTAACATTAGCATCATCAAGAGAAGTATCACGAACAATAGTGTGCCCGTCTAACTTAACTCCGCTTATTTCTAAACTTGAAACTTTTGCTTTGTCTTTTATTTCATACATTTCATTTTCGGCATCATACACACAAAGAGTGCAACGCTTTAAAAAGTCAAAGTGTTTAAATGCGCCACCGGAGAGTGTTGGATAGTTCCAGTTATAATCTGGATCACAGTTATAATAGCCATAACCTAAACTTTGATCCAACTCAATTAGTTTTGAATCTACACTGCCACTAATTGCGTTGTAAAGATTAGTATCATTTGCGCTGTCTAATTGCACTTCAGACGCAAGTTCTTCGCCGTATACAATATTTCCATCATCTTTTGGCAACGCTGGATTAACATTTTCGCCTTTTGCCATTGAAATTGTATAGCAATTTTGATAAGTGCCTTGGAATGCAGGAACAAGTTCGCCTTCTGAATTATGTTTTTGTTTAATTGAGCCAGTGCCATTAGCAACGCTTGTGCAATATTGTTCGTAAAGTTCTTCAATAATTGCTTCTTTTTGTTCTACCTCATCTTCTGCACCAGTTGCATCTTGCCAACGATCTTTAAGTACATCAACTACCCAGTTAATTGCTTTTGTATCAACTGGAGTAGTTCCGTTGGAATAGGTAACTGTAATCATGTTAGCCCAATAACCAAAATCATACAAATCGCCAACATAATAACCGTCTGCATCTTTTGCTACGCTTGACATAAAAGTTTCATAGCCAGTGTAATCACTTACCGATTCGTCAAGACCAAGCCAAATATTAAAGTCTTCTTTGCTTTCGGAATACTCACCCGGAGTTGAGGTAGTAAACAAATCTCCGCTAGGAGCATAGTTTACACCACTAGCATAGCAGTATGCAATATTACCTGTTTCGCGGTTATTTGCAACAAATGCACTTGCAGGCAATGAATTATCTTTTGAGAAATAAACATTTGCATTAGAACCAAAAATGTAACCCTCGTTATAACTTACAAACCCACCAAAGCCAGTGTATTCTCCAGTCGCCGTAGCAGTTGTATTAGAGAAATAACCATAGAACTGAGTTGAATAGTTCATTTCGTTTGTTTGGTTCATACATTCTTGAACCGAACAAGCATAAATTATGCCTCTGTTTGCATTTACAAAGCCAGCATAAGAATCTGTGCTTTGGAAATTTTCTTTATATTGTTGTTCGTTGGTGTCAATATATATTTTTGCAATAACGCCAGAGACTGCACTTCTATCATCAACCTCGTTAATTGGTGTTACACCTGCATATATTGATTTGCCATCGGCAAACAAGAATGTGTTGTTTAATGAGAATTGATAAGTTATGAAATTTACATCATTTTCTACATAAACATACAACTTTCTAGATGATTTGCTTTCAAGTGAATAAGTCTTTTTAGATGTATCAACTGTTGCAAAGAATGGATCGGTTAACGCATAGCCATCTTTTGACGAAACACCATTTGTTCTTAAAATGTAAGGATTTAATTTTGTGCCAGTAAATGTGCTTGAATCGCCACCAACTGCTTGGAACACCGTGCTTGTAACTACTTTTGAGCCTTGTTCATAGTTGCCTGTAATATCGGCATAAGAGTAATTTGTTACATAGTTTACTGCCCCTGAGCCGTTTTCATGAGAACGCGAACTTGTGCACAATGTTAATGTTGAAGAATATTGTGCAAGAGAAATTCCATCAACAGTTCCAATTTCAACGGTTGCTCCACTGCCTATTTTTGCAATGGCGTCAATGTTTGCATAATGTTGCTTAGTATAAAGTGTTGTAATAACTGCTGTCTTATAATAATAAGTTTTTCCATCAATTACTTCGCCGTCTTTGTTGCCAATAATAAGTTTTCCACTGTTCTCTGGCTTGCCACTAGAATGCCCTTCAACGAATCCTACCAAGCCACCAGCGTAACGGTTTCCCTCTAGAGCAATATCTCCGTCTTTGCTAGAAAGTAATATTTCGCCCGATGCAACAACATTATATATTGTTAATTCATTATACACTGGAATACAGCCAACAATGCCTCCGAGTCTTAGATTGTCAACAATATTATTGCCAAAACTCATAGTGCCATCAAAGAATGCATTTTTAAGCACTGAACCAGATTCGGTTGACCCTGCAACGCCAAACAAACCACCCAAATTCATATAAGATGTTTTTGAGGTCTTTGCTGTGCCAGCAACCATGTCACCATAATAAGAAATAAATGGTTCAAGTCCAGCACCTGCCGAATCAACATCGGTTAATGAGTCAATTTGTCCAGCAACACCACCAATAGAGTTATTTGCTGTAATGGTTTCGGTATATTCTTCATGAACATCGCCTTCTGCCATGTCATAGATTAATGAAGTAAACTCAACCTTGTCTTCTCCAAGGTTCTTTTGGCCTAATATGAACAAAGCATTACCACTTAATTCAATTTTGTCTGCTATGCCACACAAAGTCCCCAAATAAAGGTTGGTTGCCGATTGCATATTGGTTACAGAAATGGCTGGTGCAAAATACACCGAAGTTTTGCTTACATCTGGGTTGTTTGCAGAAACTTTTAAATTGATAGCCTGACCAACAATTCCACCAACATTAAATGTTGCTTGTGCTTTATATTTTTGATTTGTTACAAGGTCTGGACCTTTTACTACCAACCCTTGCTCTGCCAATGCACTGCCCTCGGATTCATCTTCAACCTCTAAAGTTAGGTCACTGAGTGATAAAGTTAAGTCTTTTGCATACCCAGCAATAAGACCAACATTAACCGCATGGTTTGTGTCATCATCTTTATTGCCGTTAACAATGTTAACAGACATATTATCATATAGTTTAACCGAGCCAACGTTAACCGCACATGAAGCAGAACCAAACAACAAGCCGTAGTTAAGTGTAGTACGAGAGTATTCTCTGCTTACGCTATAGTTATTCTCTTCACTATTATTTAATTTAATATTAGAAATTTTAATATCTGTGTAGCCTTCATTACCTGTTGTTGCAAACAAGAAGCCTGCGTTATCTGCCGCACTGCCAATAATTTTACACTTGTCAAATGTTATTGTGTCAAACTCAGAGCCTGCACCTGAAACAACATTTGCCACACCACTTAAATTTCCACCAGTTACAGTTGCAAATGTAGATTCAGTAAATGCAATATTTTTAAATTTGCAACTTGTTGCCTGATTTACAAAAGCGGCAGTGCTACCTTTAAACAATAGGTTAGAAATTGACGCGCCATTTGCAGTTCTAAACAATGTTACATTTAAGTTTTCAAAACCATCTTCATTGGTTGCACCAATAATGTTTGCTCTAAGTCCCGCATAAGTTGTTTGCCAGCCTCGGCAATCTATTAATTTTGAACCATCGTCGCGCTCTTTACCGTTAATAACAAACAGGTTATCTGGGTCATTTCCATAAAGAGAGAACAAATAGAAATCTGCCGTACTTCTTATCTCTAATATATTGCTTGAATTTATATATTCAATATGAGGAAGTGCCTCTAATGTTTGACGGCTCCAGTTGCCATTATTATACCAACCGTTTTGTTTAAACATTAAATCTACTTGAGCACCACTATCGGTTGTTACGCCTTGATAGTCATAATAACTTTGCATTGAGTTTGATGGGTTTGTTTTGAATTTTTTTGCCGTTTCGCCTTCAAACTGTACGCCTTGAATTGAGAATATGCTCTTTGTTGAATAGCCTTCTTCGCCCTCTTGCGTGTTTACATTTGCCTCTCGAATTTCTGCATTTGTGTTGAATATAACACCGATATTTATGCCTGTTTGGTCATAAACATTAAAGCATTCGTTTGTTTCGGCAAACATATCATAAGAGTTTTTGCCCCAATAATTTACCGCATTGATTTTGTCAATAGTTGCACTTGCATCATTAAAATAGCCTGCAACACCACCAATATATGAGGCAACAAGTTCAGAATAAACATCGCCACTTGCATAAACCTCACTTAATGTGAGTGCATTTTTTGTTGCTGAACCCTCTTCCTTTGAATACGCTATGCTTACATAACCAAATGCACCGCCCGCATATTTTGAATTTGAAATAACATTCAATTTTGAGTAAGCGATTGCAACTTTTCCGCCATTTAACACGCCAACAAGTCCGCCAGTGGCTTTTGATTTATAGCCAACACTAGACACGAACAATTTTTCATTGCCTCTGTCAATGGATTCATAGTTGGTTGCAGTGTAATAATTATGATAATTGCTTTCAATAGCAGTTTGCCATGTTGAAGTATGTTCTGATTTTATTTGATATAAATAACCTTCAGAATATGCGGCAATACCACCCGCATAACAGTTATATGCGGTTATTTTTGACTCGATAACATCATTAGTTAATTCAAGTGCAATATCTTTAGCAACAACATATTCGCCAATATAACCAAACACACCGCCAGCGCTCATGCCTTCAACAATTAAGCCACCTTTAACATGCATGCTTTGAACATTAGTGTCTAGAACCTGCTCAGCATAAACTATATTGCCTTCATATTGTTCTTTTGTATATATATCTACTACGCCAGCAATGCCACCAGCCAAAGATACATCAGCAAAGCCTTGCGATTTCCTATCATAAATATTTTCTATTTGAAGAATTAAAGCGTCGTTATAGCCTGTAGTTTTTGGAGTAATGCTGTTATAAGTTGCAGTAACTGATATGTTTTCCGTGTAAATATTTGACAAGTATGAAGCGCCTACAACTCTACCAAAAGCACCGCCAACAATATTTGCGCCAATTACGCTCACGCTTTGTTTATTATCTTGCGAAGCAATGCTAATGTTATATGCAAACGAATCAACCAATGAACCAGCCAAAGTACCAACAAAAACAGTATGGTCGGCAGTTACACCACCGCTTGAAAGTGTTATGTTTAAGTTTGCAATGCTAGCGCCGTTTTCAACCGACTTAAACAAGCCAAACCCGTCACTTTGTGTGCTTGAGTTAGATATGGCCAAATTGCTTATTGTTAAGCCATTGCCATTTAAAGAACCATTACGGTTACTGCTTTCTGAATATTCTCCTGTTAAAATAAGTTTTGTTGAAAGCAAATTAACCTTATATTCAGTTTGTTGTTCTTCTTCTGGAACAAGTTCTAACATGTTAATATTATTAACTAATCTATAAGCACCATATATTTTGCCATTTCCATAATTAGCCTTAATATCAGTGCTGGTTGAACCACCCAAAACCGAATTAAATTCTTCGGCATTACGGATAATTATTGGGTTGTTTGCAGTGCCAAGTTCATATCCTTCACAATAAACAAACACATAATTAAGTTCGCTTTGAACACTTTCTGGGCGTTCGTACTTTGCTCTAACCGAATGTGCAATATCGTCTGGGCTAACAAGTTTAGGTCCATGACTAGTCATTTTCCATGTGCCTGCATTTTTTGTTGTTGCAAAACTAAAGCCATAAAAGTTTTTATCGTCATCGGCAACAGAAACCGAATTTATTTCAGTGTTCATCATGCTTTCAATAGCAACTTGGTCGGCACTGTTTGTTATGTAATAATAACTATTTTTAACCGTTCCATAATTATTGTAGCCACCAAAATCTTTAATGCCGGCAAAATTCATTTGAGTAACATTGTTTATAATAATTTTTGATGCTGAATAACAGCGTTCAACAATACCACTTGTTTCATTTTCAAAAACAAAACCTGCACCCAAACGGCCAACTTGGTCACGAGTGTTAGTAATCATTAAATTACTGTAAGAGTCGCTAATTTTGCCACTGTTTAAATAAACGAAGCCTGACATAATTCCAGAGCCTTCAAGCCCATAGATTGATGCTTGAATATCATTGTCGTTAGCAAAGCCTCCCTCTGTGTAACAAAGAGAAATTGTTCCACTATTGCTATTAACAAAACCTGTTGTAACTCTTGTTTCTTGTTTATAGTAAGTGTTTTGAATTGTTAAGTTTTTAACAAACGAACTTGCAATAACACCAGTATTATTAACAGCAAAGCCAGAAACCGTTCCGCTAGCAAGAATTGTTAATGGTTTTGCTAATATTGTAGTTTCTTCAACCTTGTGGTCGGTTACCTTTCCCTCGATATCTTCAATATACGAAATTTGAGTAACAAGTTTTGACTCTGCTCCAACACGGCTGTTGGTAATTGAGCCAACATTATTTATAACAAAACCAGCAACTGTTGCTTCAACATCTTTGTTAAGTTTTAAGCCTAAAACACTAGAGGCTGTTGTGTTAACTGTTGATTTATATGCAATAACTTCACAGTTGTAAATTGCACCGTTATTTGTAATTGCAAAGCCTGCTACTTGTGCCTCGGTTATTGCGTCGCCTACTTCAATCTCGCTTAAATAATATAGGTTAACTGTTAAATTTTTTATTGTAGTATTAGCAGAAATTTGATTAAACAATGCAAAGACTGCCGAACCGCTTTCTACTTTTGCATAATTCCAAATATTAATAGTGTGATTATTTCCATCTAAAGATTTAATCTTATCGGTGCTAGTAATAGCAGTATAGTCATAAAGGTTAAGGTCTTTAGTTAAAATGTAGTCATATGCTTTATCGTTATTGTTAATATTTAAGAAATCGGTATTATTTGCAATTTCAACTGGTAAATCTTCTGTTGTATAAAGGCTGTTTACTATGCTAAATCTATACTCATAAGTATAAATTGTGTTGTCTGGCATTCTATATTGAATATCTAGTGCCATTTCAACAGTACCAGTAACATCGCCACCTTGAACATATAATTTTCCTGTTGCAGGGTCAATGCTAAATATAATGCGATTGAAGTTGTCTTGGTTAAGCACCAAAACATAATCGCCAATAATAGCATTATATTGATATATAGCAAGTGCAGTTTTCTCATCGCCATTTACAAACGACAAATATGAAGCCAGCACTTCTGCTTTATTTTTGCAAATATATGTTTCTTTGCCTACTGTTACAGTGTACTCATTTTTACCAAACACAAAGCCAGTTGAATTATTAGAACTGTCTTCAGTTATAACAGGGAAATAATAGTTTGAATTAAATGTGTTAATAAAGTTTTCAGTTGCGTTAACATTAGACAACATTAACTCGGCAAGCGACAACTCGCTCTTTTTTAAACTTGTAACATTAAATACTCCATCAATGGCGTCAAACACACTAATGTCGTTTTGCTCTGGCAAGAAATCTACCATATAGATATAAACATCTGATGAAACCAAGATAGATTTACCATTAAAAATCTTAGTTGTTTCTACCACAAGTTTAAGTTGTGTTGAGTCAACGCTGTAATCATATGACTCAGCAAAATAGATAGAAACTTTATAGCGTTTATAGCCTATGTCAACATTTTCACTAACCTGCCACCAAGTAATAAACACTTTGTTTTCAACATTTTTGCCATCAAGAGCACTTAAGTTGTTATCATCGTTATTGCGAGCAATATATGGAGTAAAGTTTATTTGATCATCAGAAACCAAGACATCGGCAATAATTTCTTCACCCACCAATTTATATACTTTTGTTTGCCCATCAATAGTTAATTGAGGTGCTTCTGGCATACGCATATAAAGCGTGAAAACCGATTGTGCAGTTAAGCATTCTCCATTTAAGTATGCATTAACCGTTATTGTAAAGATTGTGTCAGCGTCAAATGAACTATCAGCAAAAATTTTGATAAAATATTTGCCAACATTATTAATGTTGTTAATATGTTCATTAAACTTGTCTGCATAAGCATTATAGAAATCAGAGTTGTATGAGTTATTGTTATAAATTCTAATTCCGTTTTTATCCGAGATGGCTTCATATAATTTTTTGCCAGTTCCATCAATGTTTGAAGTTACTGTACGGTAATTTGACACCCAACCCAATGTTTCATCTTCGCATTCTTCTACAATTCTTGGGTCATATTCTTCAAGCCTGTAACTTAATTTTGACATTGTGTTAGAAGTTGCAACAACCTCTAAATAATCAAAACTTGCATAAGATGGGAACATATCAATAACAAACATTCCCGATTCAGAAGGCATAATTACCGAAGTTGCAGTTTCTCTTTCGCTTACACTTACACCAGTAACTGTTGTTTGAGTTACATTATATAATGTTGTATTAATATTTGAAACGGTTTGAGGAAGCAAAGTAAAATTAACGCTTGCAAAAGGTTCATAACGAGTAGAATCCGCACCAGCATTGTTAAAGGCATAAACAACAACAGTGTACTTTTTATTAATAAAGTCCATTATGTTGGCACTGCCTTCGCCATAGAACTTGTTTAAGTCAAGGGTGACTTTTACTTCATATGTATAAGAACTTACTTGAGCAACTTCAATTACAAAATATTCTGTACAGTCATAATTTGTTTGATTAAACACCATTACGCCTTTAAGCGCCCCGCTTGTTTTATCAACAACGGCAATATAGTCATCATCAACATCAGTTGTAATTGTTGCTTCAAACGCAAAGGTATCTTTTGGCTCAATCGAACCATCGGTTAAATTTGTTGAAATATTTGTAGTTCCGTTTTTCAACTGAATGCTAAACAGTTGCTTAGCGTTGCCCTCTGTGTCTAACAAGCCAATTATCTTATTTAACAACAAATTATACGACAATCCATAACCGCTATCAATGTTTGCATATACTTTTGTTGATTCATTCCACGTCCACAACATATTTACAGTGTGTGTACCAAGTTTATTGTTTGTTATATATTCAGATGCATTATCAACTGTTGAGCCACCATGAATAAGCGTAAATGCAATAATAAAGTCATTGGCAACAAGGTCAATAACCTCGCCATTAAGTGTGATTTTATTATTCAAAGATGAAACAACCTCTCGTGTTTGACCATGGACAATAGCCAATGTGTCTTCACTAGATAAATCTGCGCCATTATAGTTAATGCTGAATCCTGAGGTGTAATAAACAGATAAAATATTAAGTTCAAATAAGATTGTATAATCAAACTCGCTAGTAATTTTAATTTTAAATTCGCCAACACCTTTAATTTCAATAGCATTTGCACCAACCGAAACAAAATTGCAAACTGTGCCATCTGAGTTTAGTGCAGTAATTTTTAATTGTTTTGCAACTTCTGTTTTGGCGGCTTCATCGCCTGCCAAATTAGCAAAGTCAAATAAGTCTTCAAATTTAATGGTATTAAATTCGGCAATGGCTTTTTGTTTATTTTCGTTTAATGCTTTGTAATAGAACAATATTCCATAAGCATTTTCTTTTTCGCCATAAGAATGACCTTCGTTGTCTCTAATAAACACATTTTTATCTAAAACATACTTGTCGCCATCATAGCGTTGTTTTGTAATGTAACTTAAGGTCGAATCATCAAAGGTTGAGTTTGTTCTTCTCGTTCCATCGCGCAAATCAACAACACCGTTTACATAAACAGTTTCAGTAGTATTTTCGGAATCTACTACAATTCTATTAGCATCAACATCGCTAGCAAATTTTGCAACAATTATTTTGCAAGATTCAATAGTTCCATTATTGATTGCTGAAATTGCGTTCGCTTTAACATCGGCAGGAGCATTTGTTATGTTAATTGACCCAGCAAAAGTGCAATTTGATATAATGCCTGAGTTTTCGCCAACCAAACCACCAACAAAAGATATGTCTGTTTTTGCATAAAGTGTGCTTGGGACATAAACGCCATATGCATTTACATAAGTTGTCACTTTAACACTTGCAATTATGCCCATGTTTTCATATGCAACAAACCCGTTATTGAATGTTTTTGTTTCAGTTGTACCACCAGCATTAGTTCTTTGAATAGTGATATCTTTTGAGTTTACATCGCCAATTAAATTCAAATGTTTAATTTGTGCTGATGTGCCCAACAATGTAAACAAAGGATTTCCATCAAGTTTGATTGTTGCACAAGCGTCAGAAGTTTCGGTTGCTCTTTTGCCATACAAACCACCATTAAATGTTTTTCCTTCCAATAGTGTGTTTGGAGCAAGATAGGTTGTTGGATTAGTTAAAACATAATGTTTGTTAACATCAATAACTTCCGACAAACTTGAAATTTCATAAGCAGTTTCCCATGAATTGCCATCGGCAACAACAATAGGGATTCTAACTATTTTTGCATTTGAATGAGAGTCTGCTGGTTCAATGATAATCACACCAGTGCCACCCTGCTTGCTAAGAACAGTTACAGTCCCTTCAGCGGAAATATCCAACATTGCTTGGCTATAGCCCGAATTTGGATTAAATGTGAATGTAAGGTTTTTGTTAAACGCATTAATAGGTGCAACTTGAGTATAGATTTTATAAACAACAGATGAACTTTTTGAAGTGTCAATATAAACAGTGCTATAAGTTTTTTGACCCAAAACATTAATTGAACCATCACTGTTGTATGTCGTTTCGGTTTCGCTTTCCAAAGTTAAGTTAGAAACCGAAATATCATCAACAACCGTTGTTTCAATAATTGTTAAGTTAATAACAAATGATTTTACATTATAAGCATTTAAGTCGTCAGCAAACACGGTTTTTCCAGAAGCAACATTAATAAAGTCACCAGCAAGAAGAGTAATTGTATGAACGCTACCTGCAGTTGCTTTATCTACATACAAAACCTTTATTGTTAATGTTTTCGCATTGTAGTCATAAACCGCTTCAAAGATTGATGTTCCGCTAACTTTTTTTGTAAACTTGCTTGTTATAATGTCATCGCCTTCTCCCGTTGCAGGAACTTCGGTATACAAACCAGCGTCAATAAACACTTTGTCGTATGTTGCAATTAAACCGTCATTGGCAAGCGCTTCAACACTAATTGTGGTGCTTGCCAAATATTTATATTCTGCATCAAGTTGATTTTCTGCACGAAGCGAAATGTTTTTAGCACTTGCTTCAATTTGTTTTACAGCGTTATAAACTTCAACACAGATATATTTTGTAGCAACAACGATATCGCTAACTTTGCCATTTTCAACATGTTGACCATAAATTGTTGCTCTAACAACAACTACACCTGTTGAAACACCAGTTAAAAGGTTGGTTAAGTTTAAGTTTTGAGTTGAAACAATGCTTGACGCCTCAACAAAATCATGGTCGCCAATGCCGTTGTCGGTTAAATAAGTTTCAGATGTAACATTTTTTAATGATTTTATTTTTTGGTCATACATGCCACCATAAAGCACTGGCTCATAAAAACCATATTCAACTCTGCGAACTTTAGCACCCTCGTTAGTTACATAGTTCAAAAGTGCAGAGAACCCATTTTCAAGTGCAACATTAACAACATCGTTGTCTATTACTGCAAAATTGCCAACGCCTGAAATATGGCTTGCATTATCGCCAAGATTCACATTAACTTGCGAGATTGGCTCAATGACATTAACTATTGCCTGCACCAAATAGCCATTTATTGTTGAAATATTGATTATGTGCTCGCCAACAGTTAAATCTTTAAAGGTAATTTTAAAATAGCCCAAAGTGTCTGTGTTAGAAACAATAACATGGGCAGTGTCATAAACGAAATCTGAAAGCACAGCGCCAGGAGAGTACACAATCGCCTCGCCTGTTAAGCTTTGTTGCATATAAACTGTTTTGCTTTCTAAGCCATTAACATCACCCACGGATTCTACAAATGCAAGCCCCGAGCCACCTTCAAGCACTTTAAATGTTACTTCTTTAACAATGCCTTCCTTTCCATGCGCAAGGCTAAAGCATTGCAAGGTTTCAACTGCATTTGCGCCACCTTTAACATAAAGTTGTTCATTAGATGTAATTGGGCATTCATATCGTAAAGTTTCTTCATTATACTCAAAAGCCAACAATTCGCCCTTATGATTATAAATCAAAAGCCCGCTACCCTCTGGCTTAACAAGAACCAATGCCGTTTGCGAGGTTCCTGCTGGTTGAGCAACAAACGAGAGTGTTGCACCATATGTTCCTGTTTGATAGTTTTGATAAACTATGTATTGACTGCTTGCTTCGTCATATGTGCATTCTGTAACAACTTCGATTGAGGTAATTGGCATTAACACACTAACTTTAACTTGGCTAAGCAAAGTATTATCACTTGCCACACCAACAAAACTTGCTGAAAGAGTTGAATCTTGAGAATAATTTTCATATTGGTATTTAAACCTCAAATATCCTTCGCCTTGCAATGTACTGCTTGCTTCAAATGCAAAAGTATAAACATCAAGCACATTGGCAGGATTTGTTCTGTCTTCGCTAATTGATTTTGAATAAGTTAAATAGTTAAGAATATTTGTAGCAAGACCGCCACCAGTTTGAGAATCTACATCAACCTCAATGCCCAAACTTGAAGGAATTGCAATTTTTACATTAAATGTGTCGGTTTGATATGTGCCTGTTATAACATTTTTTGTAATTGAAAGATTATAGTCTGAATTCTCTAGCGCAACATTTTCAGCACCGTTATAATCAACCGTGACATCAATAACATCTGCCAAAAGTTTAATATTTGGAATTATTTGCACATTAAACTCTGCGCCAATAGAATTTTTGCCCTCAACAGTTGAGTTTGCTTTAATTTTCAGCGATGGTATTTGCCCTGTTAAGAAATTGAGGCTTGCCCCTGAATCAATAGTTAAAATATTGCCATCAATGTGAGCGTATGAAACCTCATCATCTAGAATAAATTCAACGCCTGTTTGTTTTGTGCCTTCTGGCTCAAACGAAATGCAATTTAACAAATTAAAGGTTGTTTGATTGCCAGTGTAAGCCACATGAGGTGTTCCATTAACAACAATTTCTTCAACCGGCAAAACCAATTCTACATAAAAAACCGCCGAAGCAGTGCCGGCTTTAATTTCAACAGCAATAGGAGTTGTTGTTCCAAAATCGGCAACCTTGCTTGTTACTGTAAGGTTAAACGACCCATCGGACAACTTTTCACTTTGAGTGATTTTTATGTAAGTTGTATCGTAAACAATATCAAGAACTCGTGCATCAACATTGTTTGGCAATGCATTGACAACAACAGAATTGTTTTCGGTTTCTCCTAAATAAATAGAAACATTTGAAGTGCTAAGTGTTATGCTTGCACCATCGCCATTTGGATTACATGCAGAAAAAAGCCCGCACGAAAGCACAAAGATTAGCGATAAAACCAAATAAGACAACTTTTTCATAAATTTCTCCTAAAGTATTTTTAGCAAATAATAATTAAATATTTGCGCGTTTAGTTAATAAATTTAATATATTTATATAATATATTACACGACTCAAAAAGTCAATTATATTCCCGCCCAATTTCGACAAATCTTTTTATTTTTTTAAAAAATGTAAACAAACAAAAAAAATTGCCAAATCTTTGACAGATTAAGCAAATCAATTTTGTTAAAAAATTATTAAAATAGCAAAAATACATAAAGTTTTTAATAAAAAAATTAGTTTTTTAATTGTTTTTTTTGCTTTTTTTTAAAAAACATTTAAAATATTTTTTATTTTGATTTTAAACAAATAAATTAAAAAAACCACAAACATATTGTGGTTTTTCAAATTTCAAGAAATTAAAAACTTGAAACAAAATCGTTGTTAATACAAACACACCATGACATAATTTTGCAAACAAAACTAAGCATTTTTTGCGTCAATTAAATCAACAATATCTTTAATTGTTTTCATTTTCATGGCTTCTTCATCTGGAATGCTAATACCAAATTCTTCTTCAAAAGCCATTAAAAGTTCAACGGTGTCAAGAGAGTCTGCACCCAAATCTTCCACAAGACGAGACGATTCAGTAATTTTGCCCTCAGCAACATTCAACTGATTTGAAATCAATTTTTTAACTTTATCGATAGTCATAACTTTCCTCCAATACATGGTACGAATTATATGATATCACGATTTTATCAATTTGTAAAGCAAATTTGATTTTAAAACAACATTATTTATTTTCAAAAGTAATATAATTTGATGGGTCTACACTTTTGCCATTTAAACTTACCGAAAAATGCAAGTGGTTACCTTCAAGGCTTTCATTCGAAGCAGTGTTTGAGGCTTCGCCAATCTTTTGCCCTTTTTTAACCTCATCGCCTTCTTTAATGTTGGTCGCTTGTGCCAGCGAACAATATGTTGTTGCAAGACCGTCTGAGTGCGAAACTGTTATACAATAACCATGTTCATATGAATACGAGCAATCGGTAACAGTTCCATCTAGTACCGCATACACATCAGCGTTTACACTTGATGAAAGGTCAACTGCCTTATGGCTTTCCCACTGTTTTAATGTTGAATTATAAAACAAGTCGGTGTCACTATACCATTTTAAAACCTCGGGAGAATTCATTGGGCAAACCATTTCAATGGCAGTACTTCCAGTTGGAGTGCTAATTTCCGGCTTTGTTTCATTGTCATTACCTGTAAGTCCTGCCGTAATCCCAACCACCAAAATAAGTGCAATGGCAACCATGTAATAACCATATTTCCTCATAAATTTTTTAAACATCTTTTTTACCTCCGCCTAGGATTATTGACAGAAGTTGATATTTTAAACATTAATAACTACCCAAAATTAAAGGAAAACCTAAAAAATATATGTTTTTATCTTCAAATAACTGAAAATTACACTTATTTTTGCTCAAATTTACGCAAAAGCGCCCGCCATTCAAACAAGCAACAACCCTAGACCAACCATAAATTCCAAAATTTTCTTCACTCTTTTGCTCAATACACAGTTTGCCTAAAAGGTCGGTTTTGCTTATTACATTTTTATTAATTTTAAGCGTTAAACCAGCAACATTATTATAATTTTTTAATATGTAGTTTAAATCATTAACATCACAAAATATAATCTCCCCCAGCCCATTATCTATTTTGTTTAGATAATTTAGGTCTGTTTTTTCAGCCATAAAAACCTCAACACTTGCATTAGGAAAAAGTTCATTAATTGTAAGATTTTGCACAGCGCTTAAGTTCATTCCACACAATAATAAAACAATAAATAAAAAAACCAACAATTTCTTCATAAAAAGTTTATTGCCAGTTTTTTACTTAATATACAAAAATTTAAAGTTATAAAAATTAGCGCCCAACAATTATCACAAAAATGCATTCAACATTCCCGAACCTGCCAGCATGTCAGTCATTGCATTACCTTCATACAAATACGGAGCAACCGCCAAAGAAAAAAATATATTGGTATCACTATCAGTAATCTCTATGCCTTTTTTATAAACCGAGCGGACTTTTTGACTAAACTCTTTTATCTTTAATAAATGTAAATTAATTAATTTATAATAATTTTCTTTATTAGCAAAAAAATTCCTCTTTGTGGCTATTTTTAAGGAAAAATTATTAAAATATGCATTATTTTTTAATTTTTTATAAGAAATATTATAATTTTTTAAAATTAAAGCAACTTTTTTATAGTTGTTTTTCTCCAAGGATTTTGCAGAATTTATTTCAATAAATTTTTTCCAAGCATAAAGCAATGTTTTTGCACACAACAACATTTTTTTACCAGATAGTTGGTTCGTAAAATTATTTTGATTTATTCTTTCATAAACGCAATACATATTATACAAATAGTAATCTTCTTTATTTAAAAGCCCAATAAAAAATCCAAAATCAATAAACAAGTCCATTAAAACAAGATTTGAGTCTTCACCGCAAATGAGCACATTTGTTTGTTCATTATCAAGTTTGTTAAATGTTTTTTCTAGCCCCATAAAAACATATCTTTCTTTTTCATGGTCGCTAATAACCCCCTCAACATACACCGCTCTTAAAGCATGCAAAAAGCACAATCCCGCAATATTAAAATAGCAATTAGAATTTTTAATAATTTGTTCTTGAATAAAAATTTTTTTAGGCATTTGCGCATAAAAACTCTTGCTTGAATCATACGGATTAATACAATAATTAGAAAAATAAGCCAAACTTGTTGCTGTTGTTGGACATACAATATATGGAATTCCAAAAGCATTTGCAAAGTATTTAACAGTATCACACAGTCTTCCACCACCAAATGACACCAGCAAATTATATTGACCTGAACATATTTTATCTTTCAGCAAATCCAATTCTAGTTGTGAAAAATTTTGCCTTGAAACAAAATGGCTAACATTCTCACTCCCACAAAACAGACTATTTAACAAACATGTCACATTTTCGGCGGGAACACTTTTGCTGGAAACCAGCAAAATATTTTTTCCTGAAAAATTAAGTTTTATATATGTTTTTATATCTTCAAAGGCATTCTTCTTATATATTATTTTTTTATAATATGAATTTTCTATCTCCATAATTTTACTCCACGACAAGTTTATCAAAAATTATTATTAATATTTTAGGTGCTTTTGAAATTTTATACATTATTTTGTCGTATTGTTTTTTGAATATTGCACAATATATTTATATGAAAAAAAATTGTTTAAAAAATATAAAAATTTCATGCATTTTAGCCAGTTTTTTAATTTTTTTTACGCTTTTTAGTTGTTTTTTTAATTGCAAAAATGTTTTTGCAGAAAGTCAATATTATTACACAAGCAATGTTGAACATATTTTTACGCACTGTTTAATTGCCTACTCCGATTTAGCATTTGAAAGCAAAACCCACATGAGCAAAAATTATTTAACCGATTGCATAACATCAAAAGAATTTATTTTAATATTAAACGAATTATATAAAAACAATTATGCACTTGTTGACATTAATTCATGCTTTAAGATTGATGAAAATGGAATTGCAAGCAAATGTAAGATAAAAGTGCCCAAAGGTAAAAAACCATTAATATTTAGTTTTGACGATGTAAATTATGATAGTAAAAAAATAGGGTTGGGCATGGTTGATAAAATAATTTTAGACGAAAACGGAAATCTTGCCTCGTCTACAAAATATAAAAACCAACAAGATATTAGATACGATTTGGAATTTATTCCAATTTTAGAAAATTTTATTAAAAAACACCCAGATTTTTCTATTAATGGTGCAAAAGGTCTAATCAATTTAACCGGCTATGATGGAATCTTGGGTTATAGAACAAGCCACACAAACACTTTAAATCGACAAGAAGAAACTAAGCAAGCACAGGAAGTTGTAAACAAATTAAAACAAAACGGCTGGCAATTTGCCAGCCACAGTTATGGACACTATCACATGAATAAAATATCTGACGAAAAATTTTTAAAAGAAGTAGAGTTATGGCAAGCAGAAGTTGAGCCCATTGTAGGAAAAACAAAAATATATGTTTATCCTTATGGCGAATGGTGCGTGTTCAGCAATGGAGAAATATGCAAAAAACACAAAATATTACAACAGGCAGGTTTTTCACTTTTTTGTGGCGTGGGCATGAAAACTTTTTACAACCACTTGCCAAGCAAAAACCACAAGGTTTTATTTATGGATAGAAAATGCGTTGACGGAAGAACTCTTGGTGCCAACCGCCCAGAATTACATTCACTTTTTAATCCCCTTAGCGTGTTAGATTCTGCAAGACCAAAAAATTAAGTATTAGAAACTATGCATATGCCTCAACAACAATAATTAATATATAATCCAGGTTGCTTTCAAGTTTTAGGTTTTGATTCAGTCTAACATATTTACACATGCCTATTTGTTCATTTGAATCAACAGTTTGATTGAAATATATATATGAATCATTTTCGTCAACCAACCAATTTGTAAAACCGAACATATCACAATTTTTTTGAGTGTTGCCAGACACAAATGCCTTTGCGCGCAAATTGAGTGGCGATGATATATCTCCAACTTTAATATATACATTTTGACCTATGTCAACTCCAAGCAAAACAGTTCCGCTAAAATTACATGCAACACAATAAGACCCCTCCTTATCTATATTAATAAGCAAATCCTCACCCAAGACTGTATTATAGCGCTCTACCCTGCTACGATAAAACCCACCAATAAAATTATATGTTATGCTTGCACCAAGAGCAAGCGACAAAATTACTATTACAGAAACAAGCGTAACCACAAGTGCTTTTCTTTTTTTTGCCATATAAAAACCTCGTCATTAATTTTTGACAAGGTTTTATTTTATATTCAATTAACAAAAAATATTTGAACTAAATTGTTAAATTTTAATTTTTCTTGAACGACTGCGTTTGTTATAGCCTCTAATCTGCGCCAGTTTAAACTTATTGCTTTCCGCTTCAAGTTCCCATTTGCGTTTTTGCCATTCATATTTTTTATTTCCCCAAATATAATCATATGAAGTAACAAGCAAGCCTTGAGCAATGTAAACATAATAACTCATAATACGCCAGAATAAAAGCCCCCAGAACACCGTTCCATTAGGAAAAATGTCCGCAAAAACAATGGTAAACGACACTTCGCTCATGCCCGTGCCTCCAGGAAGCGGAGTTATGCCCGACGCGAGGTCAATTAAAATTGTATATACACCAATAGTTACAGCCATGGTAGCATCTGGCGTTCCGCCCAAAGTTAAATAAATTAAATATGGCATAAAGAAGTTTAAACACAACTGAAGCACTTGCAAGAATATAAACCAAATAAACTCTTTTAGGTTTTTGGTGTATACTGTCATTGCCGACTGAAAGTTTGAAACTGTTTTCATGACTTTTTCATACTGCTTTTCATAATTCTTTATGATGCGCATTTTTTGTAACAGTTTTAAAGTTTTTGCAACCAATATTTTGCCTAGTTTTTTACTGACTGACAAAAACCAAATGCCAACCATAAGAATAAAATTTATGCCAAAACCAATATAAGAGACAATAGAAACAAGGTCAGCCTCGCCATAAACTTTTGATGCATAAATTGTTGCAAATAATGATACAATTATCCATGAAATTTGGAAAATTACATACCTAGCGACAGGAATAAACAGTGCCGTGCCTGCATCTACTCCGTTTTTGTGCAAATAAAACACTTGGCTTGGCTCGCCACCGGTTGACATTGGGGTAATGCAGTCCCAATATCTGCCAACAGCAATCATTTTATAATTTAAGGCAAAGCGTTTTTGTTTTGTTGCCTGCCTCATAAGTTTATATGAACGGTAAGAATCTAACAAAACCGTTGCAGCGAACACAACAGCAATAAGAGGAATGTATTGCCATTTAAAGAGCCCACTGGCTATTATGTTTGAAAACGGCTCAACTTCGCCCTGACTAAGTTGTTGAATTAATATAACAGCAACAACAACAATATTTAACGCAAAAAATAATATGCTTGTTATTTTTTTCTTTTTAGATTTTTGTTTGGCAATTTCTTGCTTTGCCTCGCCAAGTTGATTTGCAATTTCTTGCTCGGCATTTTCCTCATGCGTTATATCTTCAAAAGAAAGTTGATTTTTTAACAAATGTTGGTCAGAAAAAAACTGCCCTTTAACACAAGAGCCTTTTTTAAATCTTTTTAATTTATTAAAAAGAAGTGACCTTTTAACCATGCTTTTGTCAGTGTAGCACATTTTTTTTTATTTTGCAAGAAAAAATAGTTGCACTAATCAGCATTAAAAAAAGCCCTCTTAAAAGAGAGCCTTTATTTTTTTAAATATCAGAATTAACAATTACATTAATATCATATTGTTCTTTTAATGAGTTAAGATTCAATTTTTCATATTGACTATAATTGTCTGACACCAAGCCTTCATAAATAAGGTCAAATAAGGTTTTATTATTAAGATTATTCAAATAAGTTTCGTCAAGTTTTAAAACATCGCTTGTTTTAACTTCGCCATTACCATTATCAATAGTGTAATCAGCGCGGAGTTCTAGTGTTCCATCAGAAGCAAACTCAAAAGGATTAGAGCATTGTCCCATATAATAGATGATATGCACACCATATTCGCTTTCAACCAAGCCACTCACATTCCCATAAACACCCGACTCGTTAAGTTCTCTTGAAGCGTCGGTAAAACTTTCTACCATCTTGCTGTTTTCTGTGCCAATAACATATGGGTATGCAGCGTTCATTATGCCGTCATCTTCGTTATATTTATACATTAAATTTCTAAAAGCAATATCTTTTTGTTCTTGAGTTGTAGCGTTTGCAAGGGCAACCTGAACCTCTTTTAAAACATCACTTGCCAAAACTGCACGCTCAGAAGTAACCTCTCCTGTTTCGCCGTCCCTTACATTTGCTTTTATTTGAGAATAGATTGCTGATTTTTGTTGTTCATAATACTCAGCCGAAACAACATAGCCCTGCCCGTTATTGCTTTGTGTTGCAAGTGCATTATATGCCTTTTGTTGTGCATCATCGAATTTTATTAAAATATGAGCAACATAGAAATAATTGTCATCTACAAAATAGTTAACCTTGCTTAAATCCCCAAGCACTGCTTCTCCATATGCAGAAAGGTCATTTTCATAAACAAATTTTGAAGCACTTATCATTGCCTTATATTTTTCTAGCACTTGGCTAACGGTAATATAAGAGTAACCGTTATTATCTTGCTTATATTCTTGATATTTTGTTAAATATTCGTTCTCTTCTAAGTTTTTATAAATGCGGTCAATTTCTTCTCTAATTAATTCTTCTTCATTATATTTTGTGCCAAGAATTTTTTGAGATGATTGAAGTGATGCCAAATATCTTCTATACTCCTCACGAGCAAATGCGTCTGACGAGTTGTTTTTTGTCTCTGCTAAGAATGCATTGTAAATTTCATCATAGTTTTCAAAAGAAATATTGCGATTTGGAGTTGAATCAGTTTCTAACAATTTAATTTTATAAGTTCCACTTTCTGAATCATAAACAGGGCGTGCTTGTTTTTCATAAGCCTCATAAACAACAGAAGCAGTTGTTGATTCTTCCGCCATTGAGTCTTCGGCTGGCATGTCCCAGTCTTTTCTAATATCGCTTTCATATTCGCGTGCGTTAGAAATTAATGCCGAATAGGTTTGATAATAAAGTTCGTTAACTTCTTCGCCTGTTAATTTTACGCTTTCTCCCTCTGGAGTTTGAGCAACGCGCATTGCCTCTTTAAGCAAAATCTTGCGATTGATTAATGCATCAACTGTTGCTTCTTTTGCCTGCTCCTCTGTATAGCCATAAGAAGACATCAAACTTGCACCATAGTTGTTGAATGCGGTTAAATAGTCTTTTCTAGAGACTTCAATTTTGCTGTTGTCGCCATAGGTGGCAGTTATAACGGGTTGATTATAGTACGCCGAACCATTAAGGGTAAACAAATCACACCCCGCAAACATAAACGACATACATGCTATAAGTAAAAATGCAACTATTTTAATTGGTTTTTTCACGATTTTCTCCTAAATTTATAAGCAATTATAAGCCTTTGAAATAAACATAAATAAAATTTTATTTAAAATTTGTTACTTGCTTTACACAATTTTTACCAGTTTTTTGCGCAAGTATACAAATTTAACCTTTGAATTATACAACACTATATTTAAAAATGCAATCAAATTTAATCTTTTTTCAAACTGCGCGTCTACAAAAATCTAAAATATAATTTAACTTTTGCAAAACGGTTGCAAGGCCCAAGTCAAATGTTAAAACTGGATCCTCTTCAAAAGACAACACCCCACACTTACTTTGCGAAAGTTCTCTTGAAACACCTTCTTGCATAATCTCTTTTGATTTATACAAATAGATTTTACATACATTTGCGTTTATTACAACGCGTTTAACACCAAGTTTTACGCATAAATTTTTTAAGTAAGCAATTTTTAGCAGATTTTCAGTTTCTGCTGGCACTTGCCCATATGAATCAAAAAGTTTATTTTTCATATTTTGCATGTCGTCATCGCATTGAATTTGGCTAATATCAGAATAAAGTTTAATTCGCTCCTCTTCTGCCTGCACAAAACTTTCTGGCAAAATTGCGGAAATTGCAATGTCAATTTTAATAGGTTTAATATCTTTAACCTTTTCGCCTTTTAGTTCTTTTACCGCACTTTCTAGCAGTTTGCAATACATATCATAGCCAACTTTTTCCAAATGACCATGTTGCTCTTTCCCCAAAATATTGCCCGCACCACGGATTTCCAAATCTCTCATGGCAATTTTAAAACCACTGCCAAGTTCGGTATATTCTAAAATTGCGTCAAGGCGCTTATATGCGTCGGGGGTTAACATTTTAGATGGGTTATAAGTAAAGTAAGCATAAGCAACACGGTCACTTCTGCCAATTCTACCCCTTAATTGATATAACTCCCCAAGCCCCAGTCTGTCAGCATCAATAACAATTAGCGTATTGGCAAGTGGCAAGTCTATTCCACTTTCAATAAGCGTGGTTGCAACCAAAATGTCATATTCTTTGTTATATAAGTTCATAATTGTTTGCTCTAACAACTTCTCTGGCATCTGTCCATGAGCGACCCCAATTCTTGCATTTGGAAGCAAAGTTTTAAGCCTTTCTGCCTGTTCAAAAATATGTTCAACTCTGTTATAAACAAACAGCACCTGCCCACCACGAGCAAGTTCACGCTTGCAAGCATTTAAAATCAGAGTGTCACTTTCTTCGCTAACAAAAGTTTTAACAGCAATGCGTTCGCGTGGCGGAGTTTCTATTATTGAAATATCTCTTATTCCAGTTAGTGCCATGTTAAGAGTTCGCGGGATTGGTGTAGCAGAGAGTGTCAACACATCAATATTTTTTTTAAGGTCTTTAATTTTTTCTTTATCACTAACACCAAAGCGCTGTTCTTCGTCCAGCACCAAAAGCCCCAAATCTTTAAAAACAACATCTTTTGAAAGTAGCCTGTGGGTGCCAATTAAAACATCAACCTTGCCATCTTTTAATTCTTTTAAAATTTGTTCTTGCTGAGATTTTGTTTTAAACCTATTAAGCACTGCAACATTAACCATAAAACCATCAAAGCGCTCTTTTGCCGTTTGATAATGTTGCTGAGCAAGAATTGTTGTTGGACACAAGAATACGACCTGTTTTCCATCTAAAACAGCCTTATATATTGCCCTCAATGCAACCTCGGTTTTGCCATAGCCAACATCGCCACAAATTAACCTGTCCATAATTTTTGTGCTATGCATATCGTTTTTAATGTCGTTTATAGCAAGAAGTTGGTCGTTGGTTTCTGTGTGTTTAAATGCATTTTCAAACTCATTAAACAAATAATTGTCTTGAGAATATACAAACCCTTTGCTTTTTTCTCTTTTTGCATAAAGGTCAATTAAATCCACTGCAAGTTTGCTAACACTTTCTTTAACCTTTTGTTTAATTTTTGCAAACTGTTCACCGCCCAACTTGTGCAAGCGTGGAGAATTTTCCCCACCAATGTATGCCGAAATAGAATCGGCTTGTTCGTTTGGCAAGTACAGTTTATCGCCACCCGAGTATTCTAAAACAAAATAGTCTTTTTCGGTGCCATTAAAATTTAATTTTTGCAAAGCCACACATTTGCCTATTCCGTGAATTTCATGAACAACATAATCTCCCACTTTTGGCAAATAAAACACTTTGTGTTTTTTTGCAGATTTAGTTATGTTTTTTACTTGGTTTTTTGTGCGTTTAATTAAATCATCAGTACCAATAAAAATTATGCCCGAGTCTAAAAAACTGCCCGACTTTGCAAATTTTTGAGCAGTGATTACAATTTGGAATTTGTTAGTTCTTAAGTTTAGTTCGTCACTAGAAAAAAGATTATATTTGACCAAAAAGTCAGCCACCGTTTGCTTAGATTCTTCACTTCCTGCAAACAATACCACTTTGTATTTCGACTGCTCATAAATGAACAAATCGTTTGCAAGCGATTTATAGTCATAAACATAGTTTCTTGAACCAACAGTGCGCATATAATCTGTTACATCGCTTTCAAAGACTTTTTGTTCCACATTGCAAAAAACTAAGTTTGGCTTAAAACAAACTGCTTGTTGTGGTAAAAAATAATAGCCAGCATGTTCAGGCAAGAGTTCGCCACTGTCAATAAAATCCCCAATGCTTGCAAGCAGACTTTTGCTAACATCACATAAATAATCGTATGTTTTTTTAGGCTCGCTTATAACAAACTTTGCGATATCTAAAATTTGAGTAATAGCATATTCTTTATTCAAAAATGGCATTAAACAATCACAATCCGAGTCTATTATGTTATTTTGCAACAATTCACACACATTATTAACAAGTGAATGACTTTTTATTATTGCATCGCCCGCGCTACCCAAACCTAAAAGCGAAGTTTTTAATGAACTTATTATTTTTTCTTTAATTATTTCGTTAAAAAAACATAATTTATTCGGAAAAATTGTAAAACCATCTATTTCATTAATTTTTTGCATTTCAGTGTATGAAAATATATATATTTTTTCAATTTCATCATCAAATAATTCAATTCTAATTGGATTTTCATAATTATTTAAGAAAATATCTAAAATATCTCCTCTGACGCTAAAATCGCCAACTTGCTCAATTTTTTGGCATTTTTTATAACCCAAATTTATTAATTTATTTATTAAATATTCATAATTAATTTTTGAATTTTTTTGCAAATTTAAAAAATTATTTTTATCTAATTTTTGGCGAAACTTAAACAGCAAACTTTCTGGGTTTAAAAGCAAAATATTTACATCTGAAAAGCAAAAATTATATAATGCTTTATTTAATTCATTTTTTTGCAAATTATCAACAACTTGAGTAAACAAAGGTGGGTTCAAATCAAAATTCGCAACTTCAAATTTTGCACCCAAATCGGCAAAACATTGCCCAAGTTCCAATAGTTCAATTTGGTCACTTGCCACATAGGCAATTTTGTTGGTTTTTGATAGTTGATAAACGCTTAAAGCCTTTTCGCCAACGCCCGCCCCAAAAACAGAAAAACAAAGGTCGGTTTTAACCGCCTCGTTTAACTTTTTTATTATTCCTACATTTGCAAGAAAATTATCAATATTTTGCAAACCGTTACTCCTTGTTTTTTAATTTATCTAGCACAAAATCACACGCTGTTAAAATTTCTAAGTTTATTATATCAATTTTTTCGTCTGGAATACGGCTTAAAACATAGTCAGCCAAATCAGCAAATTTCTCATCTCTGCCAATACCTATTTTTATGCGTTTAAATTCTGTTGACCCAAGTTCATTAACTATGCTTTTTAAACCATTGTGCGTGCCTGCACTGCCCGATTCGCGATATCTAACCTTGCCAAGAGGCAAATCTATGTCGTCAACAAAAACATAAATATCTCGCGGTAAAAGTTTGAATTTTTGAGCAATTTGCCTTACGCTTATTCCGCTTAAATTCATGTATGTTAAAGGTTTTAAAAGCAATAGTTTTTGCCCAGCAAAATAGCCTTCAGCCACCAAACCATCACACATGCGTTTTGTAAAATGCGCGTCAATTTTTTCGGCGAATTTGTTAATTGCCATAAACCCCAAATTATGAAATGTGTGTTCATACTTTCGATCTGGATTGCCAAGACCAACAATAAGTTTCATGTTCTTCTCCAATTATGCTTAAAAGCATATCAAATTTGCAAAAAAAAGGCAAGGGCTAATGCCTTAAGTTTAAAATTCCTTTTGCTTTTTACAAACAGGTGTTGTATAATACAAAAAGTTTTATGGAGAATATTATGGATAAAAATATTAAAGATTTATATATTAACTTTTTTGTTAGCAAAGGTCACAAACAAATTCCTAGTAGCAGTGTCGTGCCAGAAAACGACCCAACTTGCCTTTTTAACACAGCAGGCATGCAACCACTTGTGCCATATTTGCTTGGTGCAAAGCACCCACTTGGAACAAGACTTTGCGATTTTCAAAAATGCTTTAGGCTTACTGACTTAGACGAAGTTGGTGACAGTTACCACCACACCTTTTTTGAAATGCTTGGCAACTGGAGTCTTGGTGACTATTTTAAAAAAGAAGCAATAGCATGGAGTTTTGAGTTTTTAACAAAAGTTTTAAACCTGCCACTTGAGCGTCTTGCTTTCACTGTTTTTGCAGGCAATGAATATGTTCCTGCTGACGAAGAAAGTGCAAAACTATGGCAGGCGCAAGGCGTTTCTCGTGAAAGAATTGCATTTTTGCCAGCCGAAGACAACTGGTGGCCATCAATCGAACAATTTGGACCTTGCGGAAGTGACACCGAAATGTTCTATTGGGTAGATAACAACACTCCTGCCCCAAAAGTGTTTGACCCAAGCGACAAACGCTGGATGGAAATTTGGAATAATGTATTCATGCAATTTAACCATTTAGAAAGTGGCGAGTTTGTTCCACTTGCTCAAAAAAATGTAGACACTGGCATGGGTGTAGAACGCACAACCGCCGTTCTTGCTGGGCTAGATGACAACTACTTAACTCCAATTTGGCAACCAATTATTAAAGAAATTGAGCGTCTTAGCCAAAAAGAATACTGTCAGCACAAAAAAGCAATGCGCATTATTGCTGACCATATGCGTGCAGTGGTTATGATTGCAAGCGACGACGCAGGCATTAAACCATCAAACACTGACCAAGGCTATATTTTGCGCCGTTTAATCCGCAGGGTTATTCGCTTTGCAAAACAAATTGGCATAGACACAAACTCTCCTTTTGAAGAGGGCATTATTGATATTATTGTCGAGCAATTTAAAAACTATTATCCAGAAGTTTTAAAAAATGAACATGTTGTTAAAACAGTTGTTCGTGAAGAGAAAAACAAGTTTAACAAAACCTTAGAAAACGGATTAAAAGAATTCGACAAAATTATTGCAGGTTTTGCCCGCAAAGAAGAGTTCATGCGCAAAACTGACCCTAACTTTACTGTTGAAAGAATAATCACCGGCAAATCAGCATTCAACCTTTATGAAACTTACGGCTTTCCTATTGAAATGACTGAGGAAATTGCAAAAGAGCGTGGTATTCAAGTTGACGCCTCAAACTTTAAACAACTTTTTAAAGAACACCAAGAAAAATCAAAACAAGGCAGTGAACAAAAATTTAAGGGCGGACTTTCTGATTCAAGCGAAGAAAACGCACGCCTTCACACAGCCACTCACCTTATGCAGGCAGGCTTGCAAAAATATATAAGCGCAGACATAAGACAAAAAGGCTCTAACATAACACCAGAGCGCTTGCGTTTTGACTTTAACTGCGACCACAAATTAACACCAGAAGAAATTAAAAAAGTGGAAGATTTTGTTAACGAAGCAATATCTCAAGCAATTCCTGTTGTTGTTGAAGAAATGAGCGTTGAACAAGCAAAAGCAAGTGGCGCCCTTGGCGTGTTTGACAACCGTTATGGCGAAAAGGTAACCGTTTACACCATTGGAACATTAAGCAAAGAAATTTGTGGTGGTCCACATGCAAAAAACACAAAAGATTTACACCATTTCAAAATTATTAAAGAAGAAGCCTCTTCTGCTGGAATTAGGCGTATTAAAGCAATTTTAGATTAATAAATAACCATGCTAAACAAATCAACAAATAATTAAAAATTTCTTAAAAGTGCAAACTGGTAATCAAAAAAACAGTTGCACTTTTTTGATTTGTAACATATAATACTAATGCTGTTGCCTTTGTGGCGGGGAGTTAGTAGTTCCTTGTAACCCGCAATCTACTATACGCGGGGTCGATAACGCATGCTGAGGGCAATCCGTCTTTTGCGAACTTATGCACAAATATGTTGAAATTAAGGTCTTATGCAATAAGTCTTTTACGAACCGTGTGAGAACCTGACGGTAGCAACACTAAGTTTAAGAGTTATGTGCCATAAGGTGGCTTTGGTGGAGTATTTGCGTGTTTGGGCACAACTGCTTCGGCTTGTTCAAACTTGTGGCAACAGTGCCAATAATCAAACGCTCAAATAGGCGTTTGATGTATGTATAAAAAAGAAGAGCAAGTTGCTCTTCTTTTTTATGCACTAATAATCAAAAATTAAATTAGGCTTATGATATTGTTATTTGGAAGGCAGGACGCACGCCGAAACGACCTCCCGGCACAGGCTCGTAACCAAGTCCTCCGGTATCTTTTACATACCAGACATCACAATAGCCTCCCATAGATTCATAACTATTCGGAGAACGTAACCACCAATTATTGTTTAAATTAGTACTAAGCATTTTAGCCACACCAGATGTATCACCATCACCAAAACACAAAATGTATTCAGCATTACTTAAAAGCCATAATGTTTGCCTCTCACTGGCCGGACATGTAACTTTACTACTCGTTATATAATCCGAAATTTCTTCTTCACCCCAACGATATGGCAATATATTTCCATATACATCAGCATATTTAGCATTACCTAGTTTATACTTAGTATATAATGAATTAGCATCATTACCATTTACAAATGATTGGATTATTGAACCTTCATAATTTGCTCCATAGTTGTTACTTGAAGTTGCTGTGGAATTAAATTCAATGCATGGACTACTATCACTGTAATCAAGAATATATTCTGAGATAAACACATAGGTGCCTGCTTCCACACTTGTAACTTGAGTTGATTTTAATGTCTCAAATGTACCAGCATTGTCTTTTGCTATTGCATACCATCTGATTGGGTTGCCTGTGTCTGGGTCTGTGCCCATGTTTACAAACAGTTTGTTATCTGCAACATAGAATGGTGAAACATACTTTTCTAAATGCAATGATATGTTTACATTATCCGAACTTGGTGTTACTCCATTTGCTGTGCTTGTTAGTGTCAATGTAAATGTTAGGCTTTCGGTTGAGTTTTGAGTTATCTTGACATCTTCTGTTGGAGATTCTATTGCAACTGGGCTTGTTGCTGTTGCGCTTGTTACGCTCGCCACAATATCAAACTTTGATGTGTTTGTTATTGCCAGTGTTATTACAATAGGGGCTACACTGCCATCGGTTGACGCCATATCAGTAAAGTATCGAGTTGCTCCAAGCGATAGGCTTTTTGTGTCGCCATCTAGCGACACTGTACCAAATGTTTCTGCGTCTGCCTCGGCAACTGGCAATCCATCTGCAGAATTACCCGTTGCATGGCCATAAATTGTGCCAGTTATGTCAGCCTTACAGTTGTGAGCAGTAAAGCCTAGTTTACCACTGGCGTTTAAGTTTGCTGTGGTTGCCGAGTAAACACCTATGGCTATTGCGCATACGCATAGGCAGATGGTTACTATGTTAAACCACAATCCAAATTTCTTTTTCATGTTTTTTCTCCTTTTTTCACTTTTCTACTTAAGTGTACCCCCCCCCGCGAAGTTGTCAAACGATTTTTAACAATTGCAAAAACTTTTTTACTTGACCACATTTTGGCTTCTTTTTTTTATGAGCATAATTGGTTTTGTATGCAAATTGTTATGTATAATTAAAATTTGCTTTTTGCTCGTGAGGGTTGTTCTTTGCCGTTGCTCGTTATTATTTTTGCCGTCGTGAGTCAATTTTTTATGACATGATTTCATTTTTTATTGAACAAAGGTAATCTTTTGACTCTTATTATCGCACATTGACAAATCAGAGTCTTTATATTAAAATACATATATATTTGGAGGGGTTATGGCAGAAGAAAAAATTAAACTTTCTTGGGAACTGTCTACATTAGTTTGGCAAGCATTAGAAAAAAAGGGCGTGCCAAAGCGCGCAAGATATGGGCTTGTTGACACGGCTTTTTCGCAAGAAGAACTTGATTTAGTTACTCACTTAAGTTTAAAAAATCATTCTGGTTCTTTAAAGGGGTTATCTTATTTAAGAAACTTAACCTCACTTTCTATTGTAACCACCGGCAACACAAGTTACAAAGCATCAAGAGATTTGCAAAGCATAAAAGATAGCGACATTTTTGAAATAGAAAAGTTATCCAACTTAAAACACTTAACCATTAACAATCAAAGGCTTATAACAACTTTGGACATTTCTCGCATGAGCAAACTTGAAACCCTTGAACTCACCCGAAACGAAGAACTTACCGAGGTTATTGGTCTTGCACAAAACAGAACTATTGGCTCGTTAACACTTTATGATTCAAACAATTTGTTGCCAATTAAAAACTTTGACCAATTTATTGCAGAAAATGCAAACTTATACGAAACAAATTTAGATGTTTTGCTTTTCCCTCAGGCTATTGGTTTTAAAACGGCAACCGGCGCAACAAACGAGCAGGCTCTTGCCAAATTAAAAGACATTGACCTTTTTTGCCATTGGACAGAAACATGCGGAAACAACACAATTAAAATTACCAATGCGCAAATGCAACAACTTCACAAAAAGGCACTTGAAGTGGTTACCACGCATTGCAAGGGGCTAACCGAACTTGACACGGTTGCCATGGTTGATGCTTGGCTTGCAAAAAATGTTAAATATAACTATGATGCACTTGAGTCTAACTTGCGTGGGCAAAAATCTGAAGGTGGAATTATTTTAGGGCCTGCGCGAGGTGCAAACGGCACTTATAATGCATTTATGTATAACTGTTGTGTGTGCGAGGGGTACACTCGTGCCATGCAATATATGCTTGCACTAAAAGGAATTCACACCTCAAACACATCTTGCATTGCAGGAGAAGACACTCTCCACATGAGCGAAGCCTCAACTGACAGTGAATATACCTTTATAACTCTTCCACAAACAGGCTATCATTCAATTTGCAGAATTGACAGACCCGGCGGAATTTACTACTGCGACCCTTGTTGGGACGCCTGCTCTTATCAGCGTGGCGACCACTCTTTGCCATATTTGCTCCTTAGCAAGGCAGAAATAAGCAAAGACCACACGCTTTCTTACAACGAAAAAAACATATCTCATCAGGCACCTATTCCTTCTCACATTTTAAGTGAAAGCAAAAGCCGTGCAGTGGCGCGTATGAATCAGCACAGCCGTTAAAAAGTCATATAAAAACACTGAATAATAACTGTATCGTATTCTAAAAAAATTGCCATATATCCGTTTGAATTGGACATATGGCTTTTTACTTTAAATTTGTATCTTTTAAATGGAAGAAAAAGTTATCATAAAATCTTCATATTAATTACTTTAAAACATATATATATTTTATGAAAAAAATAAATTACATTGTAATTAACAAAAAAAGTATTTTAATCGGACTTATTTTATTTTTAATCTTGGCATGTGTACCACTTATACCATCTCTTGCAACTGCAATCTCACCCAAGGCACAATACACGGTTGTTATTGATGCTGGGCATGGTGGCATTGACGGCGGAAGCGTTGGAATTTCTACTGGGGTTATTGAGTCGGAATTAAATTTGGACTATGCTCTAACCTTGCGCGATTTAATGCAAGAGTTTGGTTTTGATGTTATAATGACACGCACCACAAGTGGTGGTCTTTACAGCCCATTTGCAACCAACAAAAAAAAGGACGATATGCAAAAGCGCAAAGAGTTAATAGAAAACGCCAACACTGATTTTGTCATTTCACTACACATGAACAGTTTTAATGGCAATGCTCGAGGCGCACAAGTGTTTTATGGCGAAAGTGACGAGCCCAGCAAAACACTTGCGGACAACATTCAAAAATACTTTATTAAATATTTAAACCAAGCACGAAAAGCAACCTCTGTTGGCGATTACTATGTTTTAAATGCTGTAAAATGCCCATCGGTTTTGGTTGAATGCGGTTATTTATCCAACGCTGACGAAGAAGCATTGCTTATTAGTGAAGAGTACAAAAAAGAAGTATGCTACAGCATACTTCTTGGGGTTTTAGAATATTTTGACTAGACTAAAAAGATATTGCAGGCACATCGGTCAACTGAACAGCCGACGCCATTGCCATCTGGAAATTGCCAGACGCTTTATTATCTAATTTAGTAGAACCCAATGTTAAAGTGACTTTTAATGTTTGGGTTGCTTTTGCACCTAGTTCATATGCCGTTGCAATACCAGTTGTTGGATTAAATTCAACAGTTGCTTCTTGCGTGCTGTTAACATCGCCAATATAAACTTTTGCCGACGCCGAGATTGCATTGCCAACGGTGTTTGCCCATTTATAACCAAAGTTTAAGCCAATAGCCATGCCGTGCAAACTTTCAACAGTAATAAAATATGTGCATGTTAAGTTTGCTTCCGTAAAAGCAACATCTGGAAGAAGTTTGCCATCAAAAGCGCCGTTTGTGAATGTAACTGCATTGCCATTTTCATCTTTCCATGAAATTGGGTCAGATTCTTGGCTAATAAAAGGACCATAAGTTGTGCCACCAACAAGGCCATAAGTAACCTTAACTGCAACATTAGTACATTGATATGAAACTGTGCCACTAACCGTCATGGTTGCTGATTGCAATGCATAAACGCCAAAAGCCATAAAGGCAACCATCAGCACAAGTGAAGCACAAGTTGTAATTAATTTAAGTTTTCTCACGAGATTTTACTCCTACCTTTTAGACTTATTTTAATACATTAAAAAAGTTTTAGTCAACAAATAATCTATTAGTAGTCAACTTTTTTTAATATGAGTGCTTTTGCGGGCATAGTTTTTCCTGCAAATTTTCTATCTTGTTTTGCAAAAATGTCTGCAATTTGTTCGGGTTTAATTTTGCCCCTGCCTACCTCAACAAGTGTTCCAACAATTATTCTAACCATGTTATACAAAAAGCCATTCCCGCATATTTCGAACTCATAAACATTATCTGTTTTGTTAATATTTAAACTATATATTGTTCTAATAAAATCTTTTGCTGTGGTATGTGCTGAGCAAAATGATTTAAAATTATGTTCTCCCAAAAAATGCTCACATGCCTGTTGCATTGCTTTAAAATTTAAGTTATGCGGAACATATGTTGTAAGAAAAGAATCAAATGGGCTTTCTATTTCTTGAGTGCTTAGCCTATAAATATATGTTTTTTTATGTGCCGAAAATCTTGCGTGGAAATCGTTTCCCACCGGCTTTGCCCACAAAATTCTTATATCTTGTGGCAATTTTGAGTTTAAGGCTTGTGGCAATTTTGAAACTGGTTGAAAGTTAACCTGTGCATTAAAGCATTGCTCATATGCATGCACACCAGCATCAGTGCGCCCACTTGCAAAAATCTCTACCTTTTTGTTACATATTTGTTCAAAAGCATTTTCAATAACCTCTTGAATAGAGAGTGCATTGTCTTGTTTTTGCCAACCTGCGTAATTAGTCCCCAAATATGACACACCAAACAATATGTTTTGCATTTATTTTCCCTTTTTACTTTTTATTATTTTTTTGCCCTCAATATATTTGCTTATTTTAAAAAATATATCTCCATCTTCATAATTATGCCTATCTGCAAGCACAAAATAGTCAGCAACATCGGTTATTCCTTGATTGTGCCACTCAACTATTTGTTCATGATTTTTTATTTCATCAGCATTTTCATAAAGCAAAACGCCCTCATCGCTATACAGCCTTGCTTGCAAATCGCTTTCTAGTTTATCACACTTGCGCGCAAAAATCGCCTCAGGGGTTGCAAGCGTATCAAAATCGTGCACAAGTTTAAAATATACATCTTTTGCCACCAAATTTTTAAATATGGCTTTAACCGCTTTTTCGCCCGATTGCTTTAGTTTTTGTTTTTCTTCACTGTCGTATGGGGTTATGTCGCTAATTATATTTTCTTCAGTTTCATGAAGGGCAAGCATTAAAATAACTTCGCTAATGTTAACCTCTGGCAAGGTTTCTGACCAAATAGCAACAGCAAGCATGCAAGTGCCATAAATATGTTCAGCAACAGATTCCACCCTTTCACGCTTAACACCCCAGCGTTTCCAGCCGGTGCGAACCAAATCTTTTAGTTTGTTCGTTAAAATATAGTAATCAATTATTGTCTTAACTTTTTTTTCATCATTTTTGAGTTCTATTTGCATTGTTTTCTTTAACCTTTTTAATTCCGTATTGTTTTGATTTAACCGTGTTAGATTTGCGTTTATATTCCAACACCTCTATATCTGCTCTAATAAAGCGATATTTTTTTAACCTTTCCTTTTGCAAATTGCGCCTTGTTAAAAAATGATTATCAACCGCTTCCCAAACAAACACCCAAGCAACAATATCAAACACCTCTACAATAGCAAAGTGAACATTTGACATTGCAAGTGGAATATAAATTGCAAAAGCCACAACTGCCAAAATTAGCATATAAATTGAAAACATTGTGTTTCTATGCATTTGCCTGTTTATTGCTTTTAGTTTGCGTTTATAGTTATCTTTAATCGCTTTGTCAATTTCTTCGCACTTTTGTTCAGTTGCATCTTTAACATGAAAATGAAGAGCAAGTTCTTCCGACATTGGAATTGCATCGGCTTTTGCATCTAAAAACTCTTCAAATTCCCAATCTAACACATTTGTATTGTTAAGGTCATAATACGAAAAAATGTCTTCGTAATTTTCAGCCCCAACATCAATTATGCCTCGCCCATTAGCATCTTTTTCATAAACCTCATCATCTACAAGTTTTGAGTTATTTAATTTTCTTATTTGTCTAAATCTTTTAAACATAACCAACCTTTTTTAATAATTATAGCAAATTAAAATAACAATTTGCAACCTTTCAATCACTTACAAAACTTACTTACAAAAAAATATAATAATTACATTTTAAACAAATATAATTTCAAAAAACAATTTTAAATTAACAAAAAACATTCAACCAGCATAATAATCAAAATGGAGGATATTTTATGTTAATAAAAAAACTTAGTGACAATAGCAAAGAATATTTAGATTTATATTATCAAATTGTTGACAACATGAAGAACCAAATGTTTGCCATTGAACCCTGCAACAGCATTTCGCAAACCTACATACAGCAAATTCTTCCTCATAAAGAGGGAGCAATAAGTTTAAGTGAAAACATTTTAAAATATACAACAGATGTAGATATTGAAACCCTCGCAAAAGCAATTATTGAAAATCAAAATGCCTCAATGGAATATTTAAGGTCAATTATAGACGAATGTACATGCCATACGAACAGCGAGCGCGATGTAAACCTGTATCAGCGCAAAGCCATTGAGATTATCACCAACATGATTACAAAACTAAATTCAATTTCGGCAAACAATAACCTAAACGCTTTATATTTGCAAGCATTAATATATCACCATGAAGGCGGAATTAATTTGGCAAAAAATGCTCTAGGCTATGACATTTGCCCAAAATTAAAGCAACAAATAAACGAACAAATAATTAAAAACACTGCAGAACTTACACTTATTAAAAATTTATTAAACAACTATAGACGCTAACAAGCAAAACACACTTGCGTTTTTAAAAAAAATATACTACAATATGCCATATATGCGACTATGGCGGAATTGGTAGACGCGCAAGTTTCAGACGCTTGTGGCTTTAATGCTCGTGCAAGTTCGAGTCTTGTTAGTCGCACCACAGAAAAAACATCGGGCTTTGGGGCTTGAAAATTGCAAGCACTTTTCTTCGCCTTTTGCCCGTGTTTTTTCTTTTACCGACCATACGCGAGTTTCGTTTTCTCTCAACTCGGTCGGTACTCTCTTGCGAAGCCCCCTCTCCGAAGAAATATGATTATTATATCTTTTTCATCGGGCTTTGGGGCTTGAAAATTGCAAGCACTTTTCTTCGCCTTTTGCCCGTGTTTTTTCTTTTAATTGATAAATATTTATTTGAAATATGATAGAACAAAAAAACCAAGACTTAAATTTTAAAAAGTCTTGGTTTTTATTTAAGAATGCAAGAATAACGCGCATGCAACGAGTGTTTTCTTACTCATCATTATATTTGTTTTAAATTGTTATTTGGAAAGCCGCGCGAAAGCCACCGTTGCCATCCACAGAGGTCGAACCCAAATAACCACCGTGGTACACATAGTGCACATAGTGAGCGATATTTTGGTCAGGCGAACGCAACCACCAAAAAGCCCCATTACCATCGGCATCGCCAGTAGCATTCCCTATACCGTATGCCTTTACTGGTTCTGAGTATGTATTATCATAAATTGTTTCGTCCCCGTTCAACAAGCCTAATTCTTTTTGATTCAATAGCCATAGTTTTGATGTAAATGTTGTCACTTGAGAGCCACTACCATAACTTAACCCCGCATCTGTTTCGTTTACTGTTCTTGCTTTTGCCCTGTCGTAAACATATGAATCTGCTATACCTGTCATCGATATATACATGCTTGTTTCTGACAAGAGTTGCTGCATGTCACTTCCTTGATAATTATTCATTAAATCGGCTGAGTGGTTAAATGGAGTGCCCTCAGCATATTCAGTCCAGTCATCATTAAAACTATAATATCCTATAGTTGTATAGCGTTGTATAAACCAGAAAGTATAGCCTGAGTAGTCTACATTGGTCATATCTACGCCGTTTAGACTATACCATGTTTCTGCAGGGGTTGCTCCCGTGATTGACAGACTATAAACTTGTTCCCCATCTTCTAGGTTTTCTGCTTCATGTGTAGAAATAAAGTCTGGTTTTGTTGTAAATCCTGTTTCCTCGGTTCCTGTGCCACGAACTGCAAATGCAATCCATTCTAGATCCGAGGTTGTTCTATCACATTCTTCTACTGCATGCCCCATCGTTGTTGCTAAATACCCGTAGTAGTTAAACTTTTCGTCAGTATTTGCTTCTGATATTACATAAAATGGAAATTCTTCTTCTACAAACTTATTAAACTCCATATCAATGCTTACATTATCTGCGCTTGGCATTGCAATGTTACTTGCCGTGCTGGTTAGCGTTAATGTAATTGTTACCGTTGCACTTTCGTTTTGTGCAATTATTTGGCTTTCTGGTGTCGCAGTTATTGATATTGCTGTATTTTCTGCAACTGTTGTACCAGTTATCTCGGCAGTTATATCAAATTTTGATTTATTTGTTACTGTGAGTGTAACAACAATATCTTCTGCACTGCCATCGGTTGATGCCATGTCTGTAAAGTAGCGTGAGCCTAAGTCGAGTGTTTTTGTATCACTACGCACCTCTACTGTTGCCCCCAAACTCTCTGGCGCGGTTACTGGCAAGCCATCTGCGGTGTTACCTGCTGCGTGGCCTACTATTGTGCCACTTACATCAACATCACAGCCATGGGCTGTAAAGCCTAGTTTACCACTGGCGTTTAGGTTTGCTGTGGTTGCTGAGTAAACACCTATGGCTATTGCGCACACGCATAGGCAGATGGTTACAATGTTGAACCACAATCCAAATTTGTTTTTCATGTTATTCTCCTATTTTTATTTTTCTATTTAAGTGTACCCCCCCCCGCGAAGTTGTCAAACAATTTTTAACAATTACAAAAACTTTTTTGCTTGACCACATTTTGGCTTCTTTTTTTGATGGGCATAATTAGTTTTGTGTGCAAATTTTTATGTGTGTCTTAAATTTGTTTTAACTTACCCATCATGCTGTCTTAACCGTTGCTGGTTATTTTGGGCGTTGCGGGTTCACGCCAAAGCCTTGTGGGTTATTGTTCACTTAATTTTATTATACATACCCATTTTGAGTATATATTTTAATATTATACAATTTACATTTTCCGGTCAATCGTTATTATCCATTTTTTCCTTATTTTTAAAAAAAGTACATATTGAAAATATAAAATATTTATGATAAAATTTTGTTAGTAAAAGAGTGGAATAAGTTTGTGCTAAGCGCAAAATAAAGATTTCCATGTATCATCTATAATCTCAATCTCTTGGCTTTAAATAAAAAAATAATTTAGGAGTCCCATGATTAACGAAGCAGACACTGAATTTTTAAACAATACTGACTACGATATGGCATATGAAAAACTTTTTATGCCAGAGATTTATGACGATTGTTTTAACTACACCACAGGCAAAGCCTTTGCAATAAGCAACGAGCAATTAGCAAAAGTTTTTGCAAGATTAAATTTATCTAACAAAAAAGTATTAACTGTAGGCTCAAGTGGCGACCAAGCAATAAATGCAATTTTGCGTGGTAGCAAAGATATTACAATTATTGACGCAAACATTTTTGCTAGATATTTTATTGAATATAAACTAGCAGTAATTAAAATATTCGATTTTAAAACATTTAATGAAATTTTTATAAAACATGACTTTTTTGAATGGCATATTTATGCAAAAATATCACACCTTTTAAGTCCTCAAGTTAAACAGTTTTGGGACACTTTAATGCTAGACCTTGACACAGACTCATACTCAAGCAGTTTTAATGCAAGAGCAATAAAAGACAAAATGCTTATGATTGACCACAATGACAGGCACAGCAAATTTTATAGAAATGAAAAAACATACAATATGTTGCAACAACTTTTAAACCAAGGTAACATTACAATACAATTTATAACAGCAGAATTTAGCAAATTCCCCACTGTTTTAAAATGCAAATATGATTTTATATATCTATCTAACATTTACGATTATTACGCACACAACAGGCACTCTTTTTCTAAAATTGTTGACATGCTTTATGAAAGAAATCTAAATCCAAATGGCAAAATTGTTGCGAATTATGATTTTGATAGGGGTTCATCATTTGCACCATCTCATTTAGGAAAACATAAAATAACCACAAAAGAAATACTCCGATACAGTCACGGAGCACAAATAAAAGATACTGCTTGGATAATAATCAAGCCAAGAATTAAACATTCTACTATATCAAAGCAAATGTAGAAACTTTTAAACAAAAAACCGCAACTTTTGCATAGTTACGGTTTTTTGTTTAAATTATTTTAAATATTTATTAACCTTGCCTTGAAGAATCTCTTGTTGGGACATAGCGTTTTAAGTAATAACGATTGTCAGTTGGTGGAGTTGGACTTTCTACCATTTGGCGTTTGCCGTTTATTTCTTCAACCCAAGCACAAACCAACGACATGCCTTTTTTTGCCATTTTTCTGTCAAGTTCAGAAACCAAATCAAGAGGAGGTGTTGTTTTTCCTTCGTTTAAATGAAGTTCTTTTTCTAAATCAATTTCTCTGCCTAAATATGCCCTGCAAAGTTTTTGCAACCTTTCAACAGGTATAACCAAACGGTCATTCATTAACTGACGACGAAGTGTTGTTGGTGTATCAAGTTCCCACCAACGATTGCCATTTTTTAAATCAGTAAACAAGTTTTCACATGCCTCACAGCAAACATATGAGAGTTTCGAAAAATAATCTGCTTCGTTTTGTGCAACATATGTGCCATCAGTAGCAACAATGCCAGTATATGTGCTTGAAGCATAAAACCTATAAATGTGTAAAAACTGCCTTAAATATTCATCTGTAAAACCAAATGCCGTGTTAACTGCTTGCTCATATTGCAACAGGGCTTGTTTTATTTGATTATCAAACTTATTGCCAAAGGTTGCACCGTTGTAAACCAAGTTTAAAACATTATTAAAAGCGTTTGCAACATTTGGGTCAGCAAAAATTTGATTAACTTGGTCTGGGCTTAAAAATTTTTGCAAATAAGTTTTGTATATTTGTGGAAAATATTCCTTAAGTTTTTTTGCATATTCTAAATTCATAATCATCTCCTATAACCAATGCTATAAATCTAGTTATATGCTAAAACATTTTATGTTTTTTGTCAAGACTATTTCTTGACACTAATCCCCTGTGTTTTCAATGATTTTTGACCATCAAAATAATTTTTTAGCACATTATCTGCCGTTTGTTTTTTTATTAACAATGGGTTAAGTTTATTTAATTTTTCTTTTTCTGCCTTTAATTCCTGCTTAACCATCAACAGTTCACTTTTTAGTTTTTCCACATAATTATGTTTTATTGCCAGTTCTTCCATTGCATTTTTCAGTTTTTGGTTAGCGTCAAAAAGTTCGTTTTCCACTAGCGCCCTAGCGCTTTCAACCTCTTGTTTCTTTACAAGTCTAACCAGCCCTAAAAAAAGAGCCTTTAGTTCATCATCAGTTATTCTTTCTGGTTTTACCGGCATTTTTATAATTTGTCCCATACTTTTTGGCTGTTCTTTTGCTTTTATAATTGACCTATATTTATTTTGCAATCGAATCATATCAGAAACATCTCCATTTGCTAGTTGCAGGCATGCGCGTCTAACCGAGTAGCCTTGTTCTTTTAAACTATCAATTTTTTCAACCATTTCTGTTTCTTCTTCTTTTGAAAATGGTCGGCTTTTTGTTACCGAATGATTGCTTAAATTAATTTCAAGTTTTTTAGCCCTTGACGGGTCATTTAACATACTAGCCAATTCCTTATAATAATAATTTCGCACGCTATTTGCATGTCTTAGCGTTTTGGTTGCATACTGAGCAAATGCTTTAACAAGAGGAACACCCTCCTGCTTCTTTATTTCAATAAATTTAAACAATGTTTTAACTTCTTCATCGCTCCATACAAATTGATTGTCCATTTTAATCCCCTTTTAACACACAAAAGAGTATTGACCAAAAAAGTTATTAACATACATTTTTGTAACATATTTTTTATTTAAGCCAAGTAAAATACCTTATGAACAACATTTATGTTTTTTCTCAAAATGACCTTATTATAAATAACTCTGGCGACAACCTTTTTATAAACAAGCACTGTGTTGCAAAATTAGAAGAGGTTGACCAAAGCACTTTAACTTTATATTCACAAAACTCAACTCTGCAACAACCTTGCATACTTAATCTTATCAACACAAAAATTAACCAAGATTTTAACAATATAAAAACAATCAAAATAGACAATGATTTGTTTATTGAGATAATTCACACCAACTTAACCATGCCTCTGCAAGTGCATGAAACTAAGTGCGCAAAAATATATATTTTTAACACTTATTTATATGTGCTTCATGATGGCAAGTTTTATTGCTATTATTTTTCTTGTCAAAACGAAAATTATGTTATTGAAGAAAACGACAAAATTTATATTTTTAATCAAGACAATTTGCTTGAGTTTAATTTTAAAAATAAGTCATTTTATTTAAAAAAATGCCAAAAAATGTTAAAAAACGAGCAAATTATTGAGGTTTTATGCAAAACTCCCAAAAACAACACTTATTTTTTGTTATACTCTTTTGACCTTTTAAAAAATTCTGTCGACATTAAAAAATATCAAAATAACAACATGTGTATTGTCGATTCATATACTTTGCCGTTCGTGTTTTTTCACCTTTGCAAGTGTGATTTTTCACAAGCACAAGAGTATATTTCGGAGCACATTGATTTTGATAACATAAAATCTTATTTTTCACAATTTAACAATTTATTAGAGATAGACAACCGACTTTATTTATCTTCATGCTCAGAAATTTGCAAAATAAAATTTGATATTAAAGATAATATTATTTATGACATTGACTAAAAAAGTTTTTTTTAATATTATATTTACATGGATATTAAAAAAATTATTGAAAAAAAATCTAACAACAAGCCATTAACCAAAGAAGAAATTGAGTTTTTTGTTAATGGCTACACAAACGGACAAATAACTGACTATCAAGCAAGTGCCCTTCTTATGGCAATAAAAATTTTGGGCATGAATGAAGCCGAAACCTTTGCATTAACCAATGCAATGTTACACTCTGGCGACATTATTGATTTAACCGACCTTGGCATGGTGGTGGACAAGCACTCAACTGGAGGAATAAGCGACACAACTACACTTGCTCTTGCACCAATTTGCGCTTGCTGTGGCATAAAAATGTTAAAATTAAGCGGACGCGGACTTGGCTTTACTGGCGGAACAATAGACAAGTTAGAGGCTTTTGATGGTTTTAATGTTGCGCTTGCCATTAATGACGCAAAACAACTAGTTGAACAAAACGGGGCATGCGTTATTTCTGCAACAGCAAACCTTGCACCTGCAGACAAAAAACTTTATGCCTTGCGTGACACAACAGCAACCGTGGCCAGCCTACCGCTTATTGCGTCCAGCATTATGAGCAAAAAGTTGGCAAGCGGAGCAAGTGCCATTGTTCTTGATGTAAAATATGGCGATGGTGCATTTATGAAAACAAAAAAATCTGCCGAGGAACTTGCTAAATTAATGGTTAAAATTGGTGCTAAAGCGGGCAAAAAAATGGACTATGTAATTGGTGACATGAACGAACCTCTTGGCTATAACATTGGCAACCGCCTTGAAGCATATGAGGCCATTGAACTTTTGTCTGGCAAGCAAGGCAAACTAAGAAACGAAACCCTTAAACTAGCCTCAAAATGCATTGCGCTTGGCAAAGGCATAACAGAACAACATGCTTTAACATTAGCAATTGAGGCAGTAGACAGTGGTAAGGCTTTAAGCAAATTTAAAAGCATGATTAAAGCACAAGGCGGAAGTTTGTCTTTGTTTAAAGGGCTTGGCATGAAGCCAACTTTTGTTGTTAAGGCACAACAAAACGGAGTTCTTAAAAAAATCAACTGTAGCGAACTTGGATCTTTGGTTGGAAAGTTAGGTGCAACTCGCCAAAAATTAACCGATATAATTGATTACAAGGTTGGTGTTAAAACATTCCACAAACTTGGAGAAGAGATTCATGTTGGCGATGTTTTGTTTGAAATTTTTGCAAAAAATAAAGAACAAGCCAAAGAATTTGCTCCTTTGTTTGAAGCCTGCTACAAAATTGTTTAAAAACATTTCTCTCTTTAATTTCGACATTTTATTTAATAATATATTTCCTCTTTAACAAATATAAATATATTGTAGTTAAAGAGGTTTTTCTTTTTCTGCTTAAGTTAAAGGGCTGGCATTCCTTTAACAACCAATTTTAGTTTAAGGGAGCAAGCATGAATTTAACAAATTTGTTTGGCAAACAGGTGTTTGCAATTTACGAAGGCGAAATTGTTGGAACTGTTGTTGAGGCAATATATAACGCAGATTTTAGCAAAATTGTTAGTCTAAAAATATCTGATGCTGACGAAATGGAATTTGAAATAAAATTTTCGAATGTTAAAGCCATTAACGATTGTGTGATTATTGCAAACAAAAGCAAATTAAAATTCTTTTTGGGCAAACCTGCAAACTCGCCATTATTTAAGCCGGTTATTGACCAAGACGCCAAGCATTATGGCAAAATTATTGACTGCGTTATCAATAATTCAGGCAAGATTGAACATTTTTTAACCGACACCAACCAAAAACTAGCACCAACCAACCTTTATTTTAGAAAGAGTTTTTTATATTATTCAACGCAAGCATTTAAAGCAAAAAATTATCGACCAAAACAAAAAGCAACAACTCCTGCCGAAATTCAGGTTAATGTTTTGCAGTTTGAAAAAAGCATGCCAAAGTCAGATTTTGCACCAAGCAGGCTTCAATATAACCCAAGCAGTTTGCTTGGAAAAATTGCAAAAGACACCTTGTTTGGTATTAATAATGAAATTATCATAAAAGCAAACCAAGTTATAACAGAAAAAACGATTGATGACGCCTCACGCCACAATCGTTTAAATCAACTATTCTTTTTGGCTGTTTAAGCCAGCAAAAATATAAACACATCAGTAAAAATCCCGACCATAAAATGCATAATTAAACTGTAGTTTATGCTTCGCGTTTTTGCTGTTACATAACCAAATATCATGCCTGCAGGGATTGCAGATAGTGTTTCTATCATTGGTTTGCCAAACCCAGCAATGCTGGTGTGAATAAGTGCGGAAATTAAAGTGCCAATTAAGATTGTGCATAACACCCCGCACTTTTTTTCTGCTCCAAAAAATAAGATTCCCCTAAACAAATATTCCCAACCAATATAATAAAGCAGGTACGAAACAAAATAAATTACAATTTGCCACCAAGAATATTGGCTAAAATTAATAAGCGGATACATGGCAGACATGTCAGCGTCCAAAACACACGAAAGCCCACAAAGGGCACAAATTGGCAAGGCAATTAAACATAATATTAAGCCCAGTTTAAAGTTGCCTTTTTGCAAGCCAAAATCGGCTAACTTTTGTTTTAAAACAAACTTTGTGAAAATTATGCCAAGCACAAAAAACAAAACAAATGCCATGCAATTATGGTATATTATTTTATAATAATCTAAATTTTCTATGCCATTAAAAGTTCTTTCAAAAAAACTATATGAGCCAAAATAGCAATAAATAAATAATATTATTGTTGCAAAAAGCAAGCATAGGGCAAAGTTTTTATCTGCTCCATTTTTTAAAAATTCTTTTTCTTGAATAATTTTTTCTTTAATTTTCATATTTTTATACTTTTTATTTCTTTATTTTTGATTCTTCTAAAGAGTTAATCCACTCAACTGTTCTTTTTATGCCTTGTTCTCTAGAAACCTTTGGTTTATAACCTTTTGACAAAAGTTTATCAATGCTAAAACTATAATCTGTGCAATTTTGATAAACCGAAAAGCGGGTAATAAGTGGTGCTTTTTTAATAAAAAACATATGATAAACACCCTCAATAAGCCCTGCTGTCATTTTTGCAAAAGGGCCTGCCACATTAGTAAACTTTGGTCTAACTCCAAACGCCTTTGCGACTTCGGTTAAATAATTTTTTAACGAGTGATTACTGTCGGACACATTATAATCTTCATTATGGCAATTTTCATTAAACGCTGTATGCAAAATTGCTTCAACCAAGTTGCCAACATAAACAAAGCAACTTTCATATTTTCCACCAGCAGAAATCATCATTTTTTCTTTTTTAACTCTGGTATAAATTTCATGACTAGAAGTGTAGTCATATTCGCCATAAACATTGCCCGGCCTAATTATTACATATGGCAAATTATTTTCTTTGCCAAACTTTTCAACAAACTCCTCAGTTTGAAGTTTGCTTAAAGAATAACCATTTTTAAATGGCTTTTTTTCGCCTTCTTCACTAATGTTTTTATAACCATAAAAACCATAAACAGCAACCGACGAAAGATAAGTAAAGCATTTTACATTGTTATTTTTTGCATAATTCAATAGTGCTGTTGTGCCACCTAAGTTTACATTTAAAAAGTCTTTTAACTTACCCCAAACGCTCACCTTGCCTGCAATATGAAAAACATAATCAACTTTTGGCAATTTGCTTTCATCTAAGTTTGTAACATCACCTAAAATGACTTCAATTTTGCCCTCATCTACAAGTTGGTTAAAGTTGTTATTATTTGCCTTTTTAGAGCGCTGAAAAGAATAAACCTTAACGCCTCTTGCAACAAGTTCCTCGCACAAATGCGAGCCAATAAATCCATTCCCACCTGTAACTAATGCTGTTGTCATATATTTTTATCCTTTAAAACAATATTTAAAAATTTTTATTTAAAAAACGACATTATTGTTATTATTAATAAATTTAATTAAGAAATTATTAAAGATATTTTAGCACACCATAAGCATAGTTGCAAAATAAATATCAATTTGTTTTTTATAACAATATAAGAAAACACTCATTTCATTCGTGTTGTTCTTGCATTCTTAAAAAACGCGCGGGCAAACAAATGCCCCCGCGATTATTTTTTATATAACATAAAAATTTATAAAATTATTAACTACCCAATATTTTTTTCTTGTTCGTATTTTACCTTATATGTTTTATATTTAGCAATTAAGTTAAATATGTATCTTTCTTTTGCATCTGGCATTAGTTTATTAAAAACTTTATAATCAATTAACCTTGCTATTGGATTTGCTACATCAGCATCTTCGTCAAGCATTTGTTTGACTTTGCCATAAAACATGGTGTCTTCTTTTGAGATTATTTTACTCTTTATATCCACAACCTCACCAAACAAAACTTTATAACCATCAGTCTTTTTCAACTGTTTGTTATTGTTTTCCTTTACTTTATTTCTTAATCTATTTTTTGCCATTTGTGCCATTCTTTTTAATGCGTCAAGACCTTGTTTCTGCATAAAATTCTCCTTTAGTGTATACCACCCTTATTGGTGTACATTATGAATTTTATCACTTAAATAGTTTGGCTCCCTAATGAAATAATTGCATAAATTTGGCATTGATTGTTGCATATTGTCGAAATAGAATATAAAAAACAACTTTTTTTTACACAACCATAGTTGTATCATTTTTTGTTTAAACATATTAAGTGTTTATATTTTTGTTTTTTCGCACAATTAAACAACTTTAACAATAAAAATGGACAGCGGTTAAAATCACCCAACTGCCCATATTTAAACATAATATTTTTATTTTGTAATATTAATTAATTTTGAGGATTAAAAGCCGAAACAAATTCATCTTTTAACACCTGCCTACCCTTGCCCGCTCGGTTATCATATGGAATATATTTTGAACTTATAACGCTAATCTTTCCGTCGGCATAAACAGCCAAGTTTGGCGGAACAACACCAAAACTTGCATATGCAATATCGCCTGTTTCTTTACCGGTTATTCTAAGCCCCTTTCGATTACGAGCCCCAACCTCATATTCGCCTATTGATACATTTTTAATATATCCGCGTTTTGTAAGAACGGTAATTGCTCCGCTCTTTTTAACAGGCAATGCAAACGCAATTAAATCTTGTGCGTCAAGAGCCATTGCCTTAACGCCCGATGTCATACGCCCTGTTGGTTCTAAATCATCGGCAATGTTAACCGCCATGCCACTTTTTGATATTAACAAATAAGTAAAGCGAGAATCTGCCACGCCAGCATAAACAACAGAATCTTTATCCTTTAGTTTAATGCCTTGGAACACAGTTTTTGCAATTAAATATTCGTTTAATGGTGATTTTTTAATCATGCCATTGGCAGTTACAAACACCAAATTTGTATTTTCTACTTCAAACTGTTCATTTGGCACTTTTATTATTGCCAACGCCTTTTCATCTGGCAAAATATTTTTATCTAGTTTATTAAATGGCGTACCCCGTTCTCTCCATTTTGCCTCTGGGATATTATCTACAACCGTTTTATAAACATTACCCTTATTGGTTAAAATCAAAATTTTGTCAGTAGATAATGTTTTAACTAGGCATGTATGAATTTCGTTAAGCGAAGAATTTTCGCCAACTTCTCTAACTGCCAAATTATAATTTTTGATAGGGATTGCCTTAATTGTGTTGTTTGCAGTTATTGCAAGCATGTAATCACGCACAACAACTTCTTCTGGCTCTTCTACCACCTCAGATTCCAATGAGTTTGGATTCAAAAGTTTTGTTCTGCGAGCGTTTTTATATTGTTTTTTTATTTCCAAAATCTCGGTTTTAACAACCTCAAATTGTTTTGCTTTTGAAAGATAAATTGCAGTAAGTTCTTCAATTCGTTTTTTAAGTTCGGCAAGTTCTTCTTTTATTTTATTAACTTCTAAGTTAACAAGACGAGAAAGCCTCATCTCCAAAATTGCAACTGCTTGCTTTTCGGAAAGCAAAAACCTATCTTTTAAATTTTGTTTTGCTATTGAAACACTTTCAGATTGTTTAATAATTTTAATAACTTCATCAATGTTTTTTATGGCAATTAAAAGCCCTTCCAAAATATGAGCGCGTTCTTTGCAAGCATCCAAATCAAACTTAGTTCTACGATAAATAACTTGACGCTGATATTCAACATAATATGCAATAATTTCTTGCAGATTCATTTGTTTTGGTTTGCCACCAGCAATAGCAACCATGTTTATGCCAAAGTTGGTTTGAAGAGTTGTTGCTTTATACAAATATTCTAGCACTGCACGAGCATTTGCGTCTTTTTTTAACCTAATAACGGCGCGAATTCCATTACGGTCAGACTCGTCTCGTATTTCTTGAATGCAGGCAAGTTTATCTTTATTGTTTTCTTTAAGTTCGGCAATTTTTTGCAAAAGTTGTGCCTTGTTAACCTGATATGGAATATCTGTAATAACAAGGTTTTGCTTATCTCCAACATTTTCTATTTCAACAGTAGATCGAACCGTAATTTTGCCCTTGCCTGTTTCATAGGCTTGGCGAAGTTCATCGCCAGCAATTATGTTTGCTCCTGTAGGAAAATCTGGACCTTTAATATATTTCATTAAGCCCTTAACATCAAGTGAGGGTTTATCAATAAATGCTACAACGGCGTCAATTACTTCCGCCAAATTGTGTGGTGGAATATTTGTTGCAACACCAACAGCAATGCCATACGCGCCGTTAACCAAAAGGTTTGGAAAACGACCCGGCAAAGTGTCTGGCTCATGAAGCCTATCGTCAAAGTTTAAACTCCAATGAATTGTGTCTTTGTTTATATCCCTTAAAAGTTCAAGAGCAAGGTCTTTTAGTTTCATTTCGGTATAACGGTAAGCCGCTGCTCCGTCGCCGTCTATTGAACCAAAGTTACCATGCCCGTCAATAAGCGGTTCTCTAAGCGAGAAATCTTGTGCCATGCGAACAGCAGCGTCATAAACCGAAGCGTCGCCATGTGGGTGATAATGGCCCAAACATTCGCCAACAACTGTTGCTGATTTTCTATAAGGCTTGTCTGGCATTAAACCTAAAGTATACATTGCATACAAAATTCTGCGTTGAACTGGCTTTAACCCGTCTTCAACTCTTGGCAAGGCTCTGTCCATAACAACATGTTCTGTGTATGGAATCATGCTTTCATGCAAAACATCTTCAAGAGTCTTATATAATATTCCCATAGATGATTGAATTGGTTCGTTGTTTTTTGACACGGTGTTTTCTCCTAATTGTTATAACTTTTATTATTTTAAAAATTTATCCTATTTGCTCGCTTTCAAGCCATATTCTTCTGCAAACTTATCGGTTCTATCAAAGTTTGCATGCTGTGCAATATATTCTTTTCTTGCATCAATATTATCGCCCATCCAAACAGTAACCATTTTTTCAGCCTGAGCAGCGTCCTCGATTGTAACTTGCATTAATGTGCGCTTGTTTGGGTCCATGGTTGTTTCCCAAAGTTGTTCGGGGTTCATTTCTCCAAGACCTTTATATCTTTGAATAGAATACCCTTTGCCACAGCGAGCAATCGCCTCTGGCAACTCTTTGTCAGAATAAACATACTCAGTGTAATCTTTTTTATATACTTTATAGAGTGGAGGCAAGCCCACAAATACATGCCCGCTTGTAATAAGCCCGCGCATATACCTATAAAAGAATGTTAACAAAATACTTCTAATATGCATACCATCTTGGTCGGCATCGGAGAGAATAATAACTTTATGATATCTTAATGTATCAATATTAAAATCTTCTTGTATGCCAGTTTCAAGAGCAGATATAATTGTTTGAATTTCTTCATTTGCAAGAACTTGGTCAATACGCTTTTTTTCGGCGTTTAATGGCTTTCCGCGAAGTGGCAAAATTGCCTGAGTTTTTCTGTCGCGCCCCATTTTTGCCGAGCCACCCGCCGAATCGCCCTCAACAATAAACAGTTCACAAAGTTCGCCTTTTCGGCTGGTGCAAGAAGCAAGTTTGCCAACAAGGTTAAAATTGTCGGCACTGTTTTTTGCTCGAGTTATCTCTTTTGCGTGTTTTGCCGCCTCTCGAGATTTTGCCGCACCCTTTGCCTTGTTAATAATTACATCAGCAATTTTTTCGTTTGATTTATCTTTAAAAAACTTTGTTAGTTCTTTAACTGTAATATTTTCAAGTTCGGTTTTTGCTTCCGGATTGCCCAGTTTTGTTTTTGTTTGACCTTCAAACTGAACATTTTTCATCTTTACAGCAATTATAACCGAAATACCTTCGCGATAATCTTCGCCCAAAAGATTAGAATCTTTTTCTTTTAAATATCCGTTTGCTCGAGCATATTCATTAAATACTTTAGTTAATCCTGCCTTAAAGCCAGTTTCGTGCATACCACCCTCGGTTGTTGGAATGTTATTAACAAAACTAAAGCAGTTTTCTGTGTAACCATCGGTATATTCAAGTGCACATTCGGCTTTTAAAACTTCTGTTTCGGCTGAAAAATAAATTGGCGTACTGAACAAGCGATTTTTGCCCTTGTCTACATACATTAAAAAATCTTTAATTCCACCCTCATAACAGTAGTGAACTTTTTTGCCCGTGCGTTCGTCTAAAAGTTCCATTTTTAAGCCTTTGTTTAAAAATGCAAGTTCTTCAAGCCTTTTTGCAATAATATCAAATTCAAAAGTGAGTTCACCAAACACTCTATCATCTGGCAAAAATGTAACTGTTGTGCCACGGTCAGTTGTTGAGCCTAATTCTTTTAAAGGCGTTTTAACCGCACCGCTTTTTATTTTCCCGTTTGCGTCGGCATATGATTCAAACTCCATATAATATTTTGTTTTATTTTTGCAAACGGTAACATTAAGCCATCGTGAAAGTGCGTTGGTCACCGAAGCACCCACGCCATGCAAACCACCAGAGTATGCATAATTTGAGTTGTTAAACTTTCCGCCCGCGTGAAGTTCGGTAAAAACAACTTGAAGTGCGCTAACATGCGCGGTTGGGTGCTCATCAACAGGAATACCACGACCATTATCACAAACAGTTGCACTGCCATCGGCATGCAATGTTACCTTAATTGTATCACCAAAACCGTTGGCGATTTCGTCTATAGAGTTATCAACAATTTCCCACAAAAGATGATGCAAACCCTTTTGCCCTGTTGTTCCAATATACATGCCGGGGCGTAGGCGCACGGCATCTAAACCTTCAAGTAAGACTATATCTTTTGCTTCATAATTTGACATAAAAAATCCCTTTCACAAAATGTTTTTCATTTTAGTATACTACATTGTTAAAAAATTTTTCAACCCAAAAAACAAGAAATTCAAGGTATTGCAAATAAAAAAGACATATGTTACAATAAATTTGCAAACAAGTGAGGAAAAAATGAACCTTAAATCTGAAAACGAATATTTTGAAATTATTGACAACTTAATTACCACCCGCACTCAAAGGCTTTATGCGCATTTTGGCAAAAACTTTTTAGAAGCATACACCGACCCCGATGAGCGCGACTGGTACAATCAAAACATTGCACCATTTGATGCAACAATTTTAAAAAACATAAACGAGTTATGCAAAGTTCTTGGCATTAAAAAAACTTTTAAAAAAATTGCCGAGGTTTTTCAAGACAGCACAATTTCAAACTGGTATAACGCTCGAAAAATTGAAAAAAACAAAAAACAAGGCAACAGCAGGCCATAACTTGTTTAAAACATCAACCAATTAAAATTTTAAACAAAAAAATGTGAAAATACTTTAATTTTCACATTTTTTCATATTTTTTTATTTGTTTTTCAATTTCTTTTACAGTTTTTTCTAAATTAATATTTTCAATAACCACATCGTAATTTTTTACATAAGAGAGTTCAAACTCCATGCGAGAAATACGCAAATCGATGTCATGGTCACCGCGTGCTTTTAAGCGTCTTATTAATTCCTCTTTTGGTGCGGTTAAAAACACCGATAACACTTTTGCTTTATTTTTTAAAGCGTCTTTTATGTTTTTTTGCCCCAAAACACCAACATCTTTTATGTAATGACAGTCATCATGAGCAACCGCCTCAAGTGAAGAATTAAGCATTCCATAAAAGTTTTTGTGAATTTCTTCATGTTCAAAAAGTTCGCCATTTTTGATTTTGTTTTCAAACTCTTCTTTGCTTAAATAAATATAAGGGCTATGCATTGCTTCATCGGTGCTACGCGGAGGACGAGTTGTGCATGTTTTTAAAAGTTTTATATTTTTATGACGCTCAATCAATGTTGTAATAACAGTATTTTTACCAACCCCTGCCGAGCCCGAAACAATAATTAACATAGTTATCTCCTAACTATGTCATTTTAGCAAATGAATAATAAATTGGCAAACATTTTTATTAGACATTTTCAAACTGCAACTTAATATTCTCTCCTGTTTCGGCATCTTGATAAGTTAACCAATAACCAAAACCATCTGCTTTTGTGCTATCTATTGGCAACCATTGTGCAAAACCTTTTAATTCTTTTGGAGGTTCGTCGCCATAAATGCCCGGAATACCATAGCAAACATATTTTATTACACCGTCTTCATACATAAGCCCAACAACATAATATTCCCCCGTTTGTTCGTAGTCTATTTTTGCCCATTTAGAATCTGGTATAATCTCTTTTAAAATATCCTCTTCTGGAAATTTGTCAAAGAGAGTTGTTATTTGGTCCTTTATGCCATCAAAAAAAGTGTCTTCTTTTTCTTCTTGAATCTCTTCTTTTGGAATAATTTTATCTTCTTGTTTAAAAAATGCATCTCTATATTTGCATTCACTGCAATTATTTGAGCAGCTAGCAATTTCTTTGTCAATTAATTTGTTTATCTCGTTTTGGTCCTCAAACTCTATTCCGTTGTCATCTAGAGTTTGTTGAACTGTTGCAATATCTGCACCATTTTCAAACACCGAAAGGGAATTTAACAACCGCTCTTCAGTTTTTTGCACCCCAACAGTAGCACCATGCAAAAGCGCCCTTGGCTCACCATTGACAAAATTTACCAGTGCGCATGAAAACGCATTCATTTCTTGTGCTGTGTTAAGTTTAAATGTATAAAACCCAGCATTTTCTTGCGTAAGCCCAGCCTTTAAAACATTACCATTATGCAATATTCCAACGCTCAAAATTCCGTCAGGTTCTTTTTCAAAGTTATATAGCCTCACATTGCCCAAAAGTTCACCGCCGTCGTATTCTAAACTAAGCACGCCTTTTTCTTTGCCCTGCCCAACTGAGGTTAATACAACGCTTTTTTTATATATCATAATTCCTCCAAAACTTATCGTCCCATAAAGTATATGATATATATTTTTTAACTCAACTATTCTTTTATTTACTTTTTATGGATTTTTTGTCGAATATTTTGGTAATTTCAACAAATTGCTTGGTTGTTAAACTGTCGCCCCTTGCTTGCTCATTTATGTTAAGTTCTTTTAGCATTTCATATATTGTTTGTTTGTTAACGCAAAAATCAATCGACAAGTTATTAGCGAGCGTTTTGCGCCTGTTTGCAAAAGCAGATTTAACAATTTTTTCAAATAATTTCGCATTGCATTCATGCTTGTTTTTAACAAACTCTATTTGCACAACGCATGAATCTACATTTGGTGCAGGCACAAACATTCGCCTTGGCACATTTCTCAAAATTTTTACATTTGCATAAAAATCTAACACCACGCTTATTGAGCCATAATCAGAATCTCCTGCCTTTGCAATAAGCCTTTCGCCTACCTCTTTTTGCACCATTATGCTCATTGTTTTAACTCGTGTTGTTTCTTGAACAAACTTAAATATTAATGGCGTTGTTATATAATAAGGCAAGTTTGCCACAATTTTATATTCGCCTTCAAAATTGCTTTCTATTTCAGATATGCTTGTTTTTAATGCGTCCGAAAAAATAACCTTAGAGTTTTGTACGCCCTGCAAGTTTTGCTCGAGTATTGGTTTTAGGTTTGAGTCTATTTCATACGAAACAACTTTTTTTGCGCTATTAGCAATAACTTTTGTTAATGTTCCAGCACCGGGGCCAATTTCTAAAACATCATCATCTTTTGTTATGTTGCTGTCTTCAATAATTGCTTTTAATAAGTTTTTGTCAAAAATAAAGTTCTGCCCAAACTTTTTATTAAATTTAAAATTATTTGTTTTAATTGCGTCAATTTCACTCATTTTTCACCTGTTTTTTTATTTTTTTAAGGCAATTTAAAAAATTTTTTTGCGTTTATAGTTGTTTGCAAAGCGACATCGCTCAGTTTCATGTTTTTAAGTTCGGCTATTTTTTGTGCTACAAACTCAACATTTTTGGGTTCATTTCTTCTGCCTCTAAACGGTTCTGGGCTCATGTATGGAGAATCGGTTTCAAGCATTAAATTTTCTATTGGACAAGCCTTTACAATATCCAACAGCCCACGAGCATTTTTAAAAGTTATTGCCCCGCCAAGAGAAATTACAAAGCCATAAGAAATAACCTCTTTTAAAATTTCAACACTCATACTAAAGCAATGAATACACACACCACACTTTAACAAATGCATATTTTCTTTTAAAATTTGCATTGTGTCTTGAGTTGCATCACGAGTGTGAACAACAACGGGAAGTGACAACTTGTTTGCAAGTTTTATTTGGTCAATAAATGCCTGTTTTTGTTGCTCTCGCGAACAAAACTCATAGT